>NZ_JAULLJ010000034.1:0-35457 GCF_030518095.1 Bacteroides sp. ET489 | reverse complement strand
AATGAATATCAGAGATGACAATCCGGCTCCTCATGAGTTTGGACATATAATTGGTTTGGCTGATAAATATGTTACTGATAAAAAAAGTCCTTTGAAAAACCAACCGATTGATGATTCATGGAGTAGCAATATTATGGGTGTATGGGGTGGAAAAGTAGAAAAGATAAATATGGACTTACTACTCACGAATCCTATTCAGATATACAAAATCCTGTCACAATTCTACAAAGATTTACCATGGGGCAAATATATGCAATATGATTATAACATTAATGCAAATAATAGAGAACACCAATGAAGAAAAGAATTGTGATATTAGAAATTATATTGTTGAGTCTATCCTATATGGGGTGCCGCTCTGAGCACAAAGTCTCCTGCGACGAATCTTTGGATTCTTTACTACATGATTATTATCGACTTGAGTTTGAAAATCTTGATTCTGCAACTTTCAAAAACGGTTATACGCCTTTTCCCTATTTAGGAATAACTGGATATAGCTTGTATGAAGTCATTGAGAAATGGGGAATGCCGATTTGTCCTCCTATAATATGGAATGACGTAGAAATTATACCACATGATGACGTATATTTTCTTAGAGATGCATATCCTGTATTAAAGGCATTACATAAGACTGCGCCTCTTAATCTCTATGAATTTAAATGGACTCCTTATAAAGATAAGAACCTGCATGTAACAGTATGTTTTATAGAAAATTGCAGTAATTTAATAGCAATAACTGGTGAGTGTTTGGATTCAACAATCCATCTGATGGTAGAATAAACAGTCTATAATCTTATATAAAAAGCAATCCTTGAATTATATATTTAAACTGTTTCAAGGATTGCTTTTATTTATAAATATACTTATAGTAAATAATGCTACTATCCGGCACGCACCCTCCGCGTCACGAAAACCGCCGACGAGGCGGACCTCTCGCTCCATGCCTTCTGCTACACCTACGACGAAAGGGGACGATGCACGGAACTGAAAAAGCCCGAAACGGGAACCATACACTATGGATACGGCAACTACGACCTGATGCTTATCTCGCAGGACGAAAAGCAACAAGCAGCCAACCTCATGACTTTTTACCTGTATGACAAGATGCACCGGCTGGTGGTAAAAGGAGAATGCGAGATTCCGTTAAACTTTGCAGGCGCCGAACAGGCAACCATCTGTACATATACAGGACCGGGAACGGGCATTGACGGATGCGGATATACGGCCAACTTCAACTTCCCTTCGCCCGTGTTACAGCTTGTCAACTTTTACGACGATTACAGCTTCCGCACCGGAACCGGATTCAACAACACGAATTTCCCAGCGCCGGTCGGGAACTACAGCTGCGGCAGGAAGACGGGAAGCATCGTCTATGTGCCCGGACAGGACACACGCTTGTACAAGGCATATTATTACTCGATGCGGGGAAACCTGATCCGTGAAGTGAGCAGCAACCTTCGCGGAGGATATGACACGACGGAGACCACCTACAGCTTCACCGACCGGCCGTCGCACAGCACACACACGCATACGGCACAGAACGCGCCGACCCTGACCGAGGCTTACGACTACACTTACGACCATGCCGACCGGCTGACCAAAGTGGAGCATACCTTCGGAGGAGTAAAGCAGACCTTGCTGGCACATGCATACGACGAGTTGTGCCGACTGTCGCATACGGATTACCACGGAAGTTCCGCCAACCGACTGACCTACAGCTACAACACACGCGACTGGCTCACAGCCATCATCAGCAGTCCCTTAGCTAGCATCACAGACTACAGAACAACTTCACAAAGATGGGTACGCTCAAGTCGATCAGGATGCCATGAAAGATGGCTATCGGCATCATCTCCTTCCCCGAACAACGGGCGATGGAAGGCAGAAGGACGTCCATCGAATTGACACCTGCTGCCGAAATAGGTGCCAGACGGCCAAAGTATTTCCGTATCAGCGGTGCGCCTACCAGCGACATCATCTCGCGGATAATATTGCTCAGCAAAGCAATCGTACCCAGCTCGGTAGCCAGTTGCAGGCCGATAGAGGGCTCCTTGAACTGAGTGATCAGGATGGACGACAGCGAATAGTATGCGAATCCACTGCCCACTGCCATGCAATCGAACACGCTCCACTGGCTCAACAGCAAGCTGGCAATGGCCGAAAAAATCAGTGTACCGGTAATGGTGGCCAACGGAACCAGCAGCATCTTCGGACTTAGCTGCTTCAGCTCACTGCGCAAAACTTTATTACTGCCCAGTCCGATGCCCACCTGCAACATCAGCGCATAAAGGATGCAAAGCGACCAGTTGTGCATATCAGCCTCCGGATGCCAGTAAGTTCCTGCCAGACATCCCACGGCAAAAATGGCAATAACGATCAGACTATTCTTCATTTCTTTCCTCTCCTTTCTTGAAAAACAATTGAAATACGATACGGGCTGCCACGATGCTGCCACTCAAACTTAAAACGGCCAGTATAGCTGCCTGCCATCCGAATCGTCCCAAATTGTCCACAATCAGATGATTCGACCCGATGGACAATCCCAACACAAAAAGCAAGGCAAATACGGTCAGCGAAGTAGTTTTCTCAATCTTCTGAAGAAACTTTCCTTCGTGCAGAAAATGGCCGATAACAAAACCAGCCAACATAGTAGATATAATGCTGAACATAACTTTTGATTACAAGAAAAAAGTTGTGGTAAATTGTATAGCACACACATCATCGGATCCCGATGTAAAGCAGGACCTGAATAGGTAACTCCCCCTCTGTCTACAATAAAGACAGGAAGGAGGAGATTATAAAAAAATTACATGGAGAGTCGGACTTAGATAAAACCACTGAACCAGTGCACATGCACCGTCTGCTGGCTGTCTGTACCGTTCTGCTGGCAGACAGGCCGATAGGACGCGTAAAAAGTATAATTCATCATCTGGTTCATAAGTTTCTTTCTGTTTTCGGCGGCAAAGGTAGAACTTTTCTGCATATATTCCAAATAAATATTCATTTTTAATTGCGCCACTAACTTTTTCAGGTTTAGTATTTACTAATGGGTGCTCGGATTACCTTCCACGGTATATTTCCGTATAATCCCACACCTAAAGCAGAAGAAACTGCTCGCAAAACTTTCTACACCGGCTGCCGGCAGCTTAAAAACTTTCTTCCGAACATTTGTGTATCTGGTGCGCATGACGTAATTTTGGCACAATTTACAATCACACCGATGCGTATAACCAATCAAGGGAATCTGACGGAAGGAAGCATTACGGGAACCATGCTCCGCTTTGCCTTTCCGCTGATGCTGGGCAACCTGCTGCAGCAGTGCTACAACATAGCCGACACGCTCATCGTTGGCCGCGTGTTGGGTGCCCAGGCATTGGCTGCGGTTGGCTCGTCGTATGCCCTCATCGTATTTGTAACATCAGTCTTCATCGGGCTTTGCATGGGATGCAGCGCGGTGTTCTCCATGCAGTATGGTGCACGCGACCTGGCAGCCATGCGGCGCAGCATCTTTTCCGCCATGCTGATTGTCGGGGGTGTCACCCTCGTGCTCAACGTTGCCTCTTTAACCTTGCTGACTCCCATCATTCGCTTACTGCAGACACCGGCCGAAGTCGAACAGATGACCTACCGCTACCTGTTCATCGTTTTTCTGGGCATGATACCGGTCTGCATCTACAACTTCTATGCTTTTCTGCTCCGTGCCATAGGCAATTCGGTCATACCACTGGTATTTCTGCTGGTATCGGTTGTCCTCAACATCGGGCTCGACCTTGCCCTGATGCTTGGTCTGGGCATGGGAGTGGAAGGAGCTGCCTGGGCCACGGTAATAGCGCAAACCGTAGCCGCCATAGGGCTGTATGCCTACACACGCAGCCATTTCCCCGAACTTCGGCTGTCGCAAGCCGACCGCGTAACCGACTTCCGTTCCATCCGCCGCATCGCTTCCTACTCGTTCCTGACGTGTGTGCAGCAATCGGTCATGAACTTCGGCATCCTGATGGTGCAAGGCTTGGTCAATACGTTTGGCACCGCCGTCATGGCTGCCTTCGCCGCTGCGGTCAAGATAGACTCTTTCGCCTACATGCCCGTGCAGGATTTTGGCAACGCCTTCTCCACCTTCATCGCCCAAAACTACGGTGCCGGCCGGCACGAACGCATCCGTCGTGGCATCCGCAGCGCCGTGGTGCTGACTACCGTTTTCGCCCTGCTGGTTTCGGCTGCCGTCTTTGTCTTGTCGCCATGGCTGATGTCGCTGTTTGTTCCACCCTCCGAAACCGGCATCATCGCCATAGGCGTAGAGTATCTCCGCATCGAAGGCAGCTTCTATGTAGGCATCGGCTACCTGTTTCTGCTCTACGGTTTCTACCGTGCCGTAGCCCTACCCTCCATGTCGGTAGTTCTGACCGTCATTTCACTGGGCAGCCGCGTGCTACTGGCTTACGTGCTGGCAGCCATTCCTTCGGTAGGCTACACCGGCATCTGGTGGTCGGTACCCATTGGCTGGGCACTGGCCGACGTGGCTGGCGTATGGTACTACCAGCGAAAACTGTCCGACCGGCTGCGCCCGACAGACTGCACAGCATCGTGTTCACCCTAATCATCCGTTCACTCATGAGAAAAGTAATTCTTGCCATTGATTCCTTTAAAGGCTGCCTCAGTTCGAAAGAGGCTGAAACAGCCGCCGCACAGGGCATACGCCACGCATTCCCCACGTGCGAAACCATCTGCCTGCCCGTGGCCGACGGCGGAGAAGGCATGCAGAGAGTCCTGACCGAAGCCTTGAACGGCCAGGAAATCCGGTTGTCAGCCCACGACCCGTTGATGCAGATGCGCCAGACGGCATACGGTCTGTCGGGCGACGGTACAACGGCTTTTATCGAAATGGCCGCCATCAGCGGGCTACCGTTAGTTCCGCTCCGGCAGCGCAATCCGTCGCTGACCACCACCTACGGAACGGGCGAACTGATCAAAGATGCCCTGAACCGCGGCTGCCGTCGTTTCGTCATCGGGCTGGGAGGCAGTGCCACCAACGATGCAGGACTGGGCATGCTGCAAGCCTTGGGATTCCGCTTCCAGGACAGGTACGGCAACGAATTAGGCAAAGCCCAACCCATGTGCGGGCAACTGCTGAACGAGATAGCCTTCATTGACTCCTCCACCGCCCTACCTGCGTTGCGCGAAGCCCGTTTCACCGCCGCCTGCGATGTATGCAATCCGTTCTTCGGTCCCGAAGGAGCAGCCTGCGTCTTTGCACCGCAAAAGGGAGCAGACCCGGAAATGGTGGCAGCACTGGACAAGGGACTGCAACACCTGGCGCAAGTCATCCAGCAGACCACCGGACGCGACATCGCCACGTTACCCGGCGCCGGAGCAGCCGGAGGCATGGGAGGCACCCTGTCTGCCCTGCTCAACGCCGAACTAAAGCCCGGCATAGACTTACTGCTCGACCTGACGGACTTTGACAAGCTAATCGAAGGTGCCGACCTCATCATCACCGGCGAAGGAAAATCGGACCGCCAGACGGTGATGGGCAAAGTTCCGTCGGGCATCCTGAAACGGGCCAGGCGGCAAGGCATCCCCGTCATCCTCGTATCCGGCAGCATCGAAGATGCCGATATCCTGAACCAGGCCGGCTTCCGTGCCGCCTTTTCCATTACTCCGGCTCCGATGTCTTTGGAAGAAGCCATGCGACCGTCCACGGCCTGCCAAAACATCATGCAGACCGTCGGACAGATCTGCCGGATATGGGACGGAACGTCTGTTTTATAAAGCCTTCCACTGAAACAAGCATAAACGGGCATAAAAAGAGAGTGTATCAAATGAAAAAACGGCTTTTCTCAGGCATGGATTACACGGAGATTCACGGATTACTTCTTCTTCCGGGTAATTCTGTGCTCATTTCACATAAGCCAGTTATTCTTCAATTGATACACTCTCTATATACTCGGCGTCAAGCAACGACGCAACCTTCTCTTTAAGAAAGCTTATGGATAATCAGTCCTGAACGCAACTTCGGTTCGAACCACGTTGTCTTGGGAGGCATGATGTTGCCCGTATCGGCAATGTCCATCAGCTGCTTCATGCTGACCGGGTAGAGCGCCAGCGCCATCTTCATCTCACCACTGTCCACACGGCGCTTCAACTCGCCCAATCCACGGATTCCGCCGACGAAGTCAATGCGCTTGTCCGAACGGAGGTCCTTGATGCCCAATATCTCGTCGAGAATCAGGTTGGAAGAAATCGTTACGTCAAGCACCCCGATCGGGTCGTTATCGTCGTACGTACCCGGTTTGGCAGTCAGGCTGTACCACTTGCCGTCCAGATAAAGCGAGAAGTTGTGCAGACAGGCCGGTTTGTAGATCTCGGCACCCTTTTCCTCTACATCGAAATGACGGCTTACCGCTTCAAGGAACTGTGCAGGAGTCAGACCGTTCAGATCCTTCACGACACGGTTGTAGTCGATAATCGTCAGTTGGTTGGCAGGGAAGCACACCGCCATGAAGTAATTATACTCTTCATCGCCCCGGTGATTCGGGTTCTGCTTTGCCTTCTCGGCACCGACCAACGCAGCAGCGGCACTGCGGTGGTGTCCGTCGGCAATGTAGAGAGCCGGCATCTTGGCAAACTCGCGGGTAATGGCAGCGATATCTTCCGGACGGTCAATCACCCAGAATGTATGACCGAAACCATCGTCAGGAGCCACAAAGTCGTACACGGGCGGCTGTGCCGTATAGCGGGCAATCAGTGCATCGAGCGTCTTGTTGTCGGGATAGGCAAAAAAGACCGGTTCGATGTTCGCATTGTTCACGCGGACGTGTTTCATGCGGTCTTCTTCCTTGTCGCGGCGGGTCAGCTCATGCTTCTTGATGACACCGTTCATGTAGTCGGGCACGTAAGCGCCTACCACCAGTCCGAACTGCGTCTTGCCATTCATCGTCTGGGCATAGATGTAATAGTTTTCTTTCTCGTCCTGCACCAGCCAGCCTTTATCCTGGAATTTCTGAAAATTCTCGGCAGCCTTCTGGTAAACACGCGGATCGTGTTCGTCGGTACCTACAGGAAAGTCTATCTCGGGCTTGATAATGTGGTAGAGAGACATCTCATTGCCTTCGGCCTCGGCACGCGCTTCTTCAGAGTTCAGCACGTCGTAAGGGCGGGAAGCTACTTTTTCCACCAGCTCTTTTGGGGGACGGAGTCCCTTGAATGGTTTGATTGTTGCCATAAATACTCAGTTTTCTTTTGAAGTTGTTTTCATTCTACGCTTAAAGGCAAACGCTATTTCGAAGGCTGCCACGCACAACAGAAGCAATGCCATTCCCTGTAAAAAGCCTTCCGCATAATCGGACATGCTGACCAGACCTGTCAACCCGTTCAGCGAAACAGCCAATATCAACGGAATGTATATCTGTATGCACTCTTTGGTTTCCTTCTTCATAGCCGTACCTTTTATTTTATTTGTTCACGCGGAACTTCTCGCAACCGTCTTTCAGGAAGCCTACAATCTGTTTAGCGGCAGCAATACCGGCATTGATGTTGGCTTCGGCGGTCTGTGCACCCATCTTCTTGGGTGTAGAGAAATAGCGACCTGCAAACTTGGCAGCAAACGTTTCGTGAGCAGCCGGCATGATGTCGGTCATGTACTTCAGGTCGGTACGCTCTTCCATCAGCTGAATCAGTTCGGCCTCGTTGATAACCTCCTTACGGGCTGTGTTCACCAGCAGTCCGCCTTTCGGCATCTTGCCTACCAAAGCATGATTGATAGAGTTCTTTGTTTCGGCAGTAGCCGGAATGTGCAAGGAAACGACATCACATGTAGCGTACAGTTCCTCGGCCGAACCAACCGCTTTCACGCCATCATTTTCGATAACCTCTTTCGGGCAGAATGCGTCGTAAGCATAGATTTCCATGCCAAATCCCTTGGCGATGCGTGCCACGTTGCGACCTACATTTCCATAAGCATGAATACCCAGTTTCTTACCTTTCAACTCCGTGCCCGAAGTACCGTTATACATATTGCGTACAGCCATCACCATCAGTCCGAAAGCCAGTTCGGCTACGGCGTTCGAGTTCTGTCCCGGCGTATTCATCACACATACATTGTGAGCAGTAGCAGCTTCCAGGTCTACATTGTCGTAACCGGCACCGGCACGTACCACAATCTTCAGCTGCTTGGCAGCGTCCAATACTTCTGCGTCAATGATATCGCTGCGGATAATGATGGCATCGGCATCCTTTACTGCATCCAGTAACTTGGCTTTCTCACCATATTTTTCCAGCAGGGCCAATTCGTAGCCTGCTGCTTCTATTTCCTTACGAATACCGTCTACGGCCACTTTGGCAAACGGTTTGTCTGTTGCAACTAATACTTTCATAGTTTTATGATATTAGAAAAAAAATTCACCACAGAATACACCCATCATCACAGCCATCATCCGAAAAAGAGTATCTGTGGTAATCTGTGCAATCTGTGGTGAACTATAATTGGTTTATTTCAGATTAATGAAGTTTCTCGAATTCTTGCATGCAGTCGATCAGAGCCTGTACACTTTCCTTCGGCATGGCGTTGTAGCACGATGCACGGAAACCGCCAACCGAACGGTGTCCCTTGATACCTACCATACCCTTTTCGGTAGCAAACTTCAGGAAGTCAGCTTCCAGATCCTTGTATTCGGGAGCCATAACGAAGCAGATGTTCATGCGCGAACGGTCTTCCTTGGCAGCTGTTCCCACAAACATCTTGTTGCGGTCGATTTCAGCGTACAGCATGTCAGCCTTTTCGATGGCACGGCGTTCCATTTCCTTCACGCCACCCTGAGCCTTGATCCAGCGCAATGTAAGCATGGCCGAGTAAATGGGCACTACCGGCGGTGTATTGAACATTGAACCGCCATCGATATGTGTCTGATAGTTCAGCATGGTCGGGATGTAACGCGAAACCTTGCCTACTGCATCGTTTTTCACAATGACGAACGTTACGCCGGCAGGAGCCAGATTCTTCTGTGCACCGCCATAGATACAGATATATTTGGACACGTCGACCGGACGCGAGAAAATATCAGAAGACATATCGGCAATCATCGGAACATTCACGTCAAGATCGTGCTTGATTTCGGTACCGAAAATAGTATTGTTCGTCGTGATGTGGAAATAATCGACGTCAGCAGGGATTGTATAGTCTTTCGGGATGAAAGTAAAGTTTGCGTCAGCCGAAGAAGCCACCTCTACTACTTCACCGAAAGCCTTTGCTTCCTTCATGGCTTTCTTGGCCCATGTACCGGTATTCAGATAGGCTGCTTTCTTTTCCAGGAAGTTGTAGGGGACCATGCAGAATTCCAGACTGGCACCACCACCCAAAAACAATACTGAATAACCTTCGGGAATATTAAGTAATTCTTTGAACAATGCCACAGCTTCGTCCACAACGGGCTGAAAATCTTTGGCACGATGGCTGATTTCCATCAGTGAGAGACCGGAACCGTTAAAGTCCAAGATAGCTTTCGCTGTGTCTTCGATCACCTCGCGCGGAAGAATGGAGGGTCCTGCATTGAAATTATGCTTTTTCATTTAAAGTGTGTTTTTGGTTATACAATTCGTTCATTTCTGTCTTTCGACATGGCGAAATTACGGAATTATTTCTTTAAAACAAATCTTTCCTTATGAAAAAACCATTTTTAAACGTATTTTCCTATCTTTTTATTGGTTTATACAGGAAATATACACCAATTTGTTACATATACTTGCCAAGTCACCTGACAAAAAGGCAAACTGAAAGTTTATCTCCTCCGTTAGCAACTATTAAGCAGAAAAACTGCAAATAAAATGCATATTTATCACATGGAACCTTTTCTAGTATGTTCAGCAGCATGTTTCCGCCGTTTTTCACCATATTTTCTATTTGGCTTCCTCGATGATTGTCTTCATCCCCTTGATCTTTTCGCCACGTACCAACGTCAACAGTTGTTTCACCTTGCTGCGGCGTACAGCCACAAAAGCATAATGTTCCTTCACGTCTACCTGCCCCACATCCTCACGCGTCAGGCCACCTTTTTTATACAGGAAACCGACAATGTCCACCTTGTTCAACTTGTCCTTCTTTCCTTTCCCTATATATAAGGTCGCCCAGCGCGACTTCATCGGTTTGGGTATCTGCACCGGCATTTCAAAGCAGGGAACCTCATCGGACAGATACGCGGGCAGGTGTTCTTCGGGATGCAGTATCAGATAGGCCGATCCGCTGGCGTCCCAACGTGCCGTACGTCCGTTACGGTGGGTAAAGGCTTCTTCGTTGACCGGCAAGTGGTAGTGCACCACGTTGTCCATACCCGGGATGTCGAGTCCGCGCGCAGCCAGGTCGGTCGACACCAGCACGGGGCTGCTTCCGTTGCGGAACTTGTAAAGAGCTCGCTCACGGTCGGGTTGCTCCATGCCGCCGTGAAACATTTCGCAAGGAAACTTCCGCGAACGCAGGTACTGCACCACCCGCTCCACACTCTCACGATAGTTCACAAACACCAGCGTCGAGGCATTACCCAGGCAACACAACAGGTTGTACAGTGTCTCCAGCTTGTCCTTTTCAGGCGAAAGTACCTGTTGCAGGCTCAGACGTGCTCCGGTCTTTTCCGCCGGCAGGAAGTCGAGCTTCACCAGCCCCTCCCCGTCCACACCGGCAAACTGCGGAATCTCTTCGGCATCGGTTGCCGAAAGCAATACGCGCTTCCGCAGCGAAGGCAGCTGACCGATGACTTCGGCCATCTCGTCCTGAAAGCCGAACTCCAGACACTTGTCGAACTCGTCGATGACCAGCGTTGTCACCCGACGGGCATCGAAATTCTGTTTCTGCAAATGGTCGTTCATGCGCCCCGGCGTGCCGATGATGACTGCCGGGTTCAGTCCCTTCATCGTACGGTGCTCGTCCATAGCCGGACGCCCGCCGTAACAGCTCATCGCCTTGAAAGGCGTATTCATGGCCTTGAACACGCCTTCTATCTGCAACGCCAGTTCGCGCGAGGGTACCAGCACCACTGCCTGCACGCCCTGTACATCGGGTTTCAACGAGCCTACCAGCGGCAAAAGGAAAGCCAACGTCTTACCCGACCCCGTGGGCGAAAGCAATACAAGGTTACGGCTGGCAGCATACGCCTTACAGGCAACTTCCTGCATAGGGTTCAGCTGTTCGATATTCAAGTGATGAAGAATGTCCTGAAGTTCCATATAGCAAAATAGGTATTTACATAAAATCGGTTCAAAAATAGTGTTTTTTTCGCAAACGACTGACATCTTGTTGCTTTTAGGAACGGATTACGCGGAAATACACAGGGAAAGAAAATAAAGATGGAATCCTGCAAAACTTGCAAAACTTGCAAACTTGCATAGCCCTCACACCCACACACGCGCATGCGCATACGCGCGCACATCTAAATGCAAAAATGAGTTGTTTAATATTTAAGTTTCGGGTTTAATATTCCTTTGGAAAATAGAAGTTATCACTTTGCTTCGCAGTGTTAGAAGTTAAAGCCGATAATTTCATAAAGGAGGAGGCATAACAGCTAAATTTGCTACGAAACGTGTTTTATTAAATGCTGATAAATACTGATTTCACTGTTTCATGCGGATAATAAGCCGCAAAATTTGCGGTTTATTATCCGCAAAACCGTATATTTGCAGAAAACAGTGATGCCTATGTATATACATGAACATAAAGAATGGCCTTCCTTTTCGTGGGACAAGGAACTTGTCGGCGAGAAGCTGAACAAGGTAAACAAGGCTGTCGGCTATCTGATGGGACGTCTTAGTGTAATCGGTTTTAACGACAAGATGTCCGCCGTAGTTGAATCCATCTCCCATGACATCATTGCATCTTCAGAAATTGAAGGAGTGGAATTGAACAATGAGCAGGTACGTTCATCTGTAGCCCGCAAACTCGGAGTGCAACTACCGAATCCGACCGAATCCTCACGATATATAGACGGAATAGTTGAAATGGCACTTGACGCAACCGTCAATTTCAACAGTCCGCTTACCCATGAAAGACTATTCGGCTGGCACAACTGCCTGTTTCCTACCGGATGGAGTGGCCCAACAAGAATAGATGTAGCCCGATACCGCAGTGGAGAGATGAAAGTTGTTTCTGGAATGTTCGGTCGGGAAAAGGTACATTATGTAGCGCCTGCTCCTGAAAAAATAGACGAAGAAATGAATCGGTTTCTGGACTGGTTCAATTCAGATACACATAACGGCTATGTCAAATCTGCGATAGCCCATTTGTGGTTTGTCTGTATCCATCCTTTCGATGACGGAAACGGACGAATCGGACGAGCCATTGCTGATATGGCACTTTCACAGGCCGAAAACTCAAAGATGCGTTTCTTCAGCATCTCCCATCAGATAAACAAGGATAAAAAACAGTATTACGACATATTGGAGAAAACACAGAAGGGAGATTGCGAGATTACAGAATGGATCACCTGGTATCTTGACTGTCTGCTCCGTTCCGTCGAGCAATCCGACGAAACATTGTCGAAGGTTCTTAACAAGGCCATATTCTGGCAGAACCATGCCGAAACAGTCCTGTCCGAACGACAACGCGAGGTCTTGAATTTATATTTGGACGGTTATCCCGGCAAACTGACGGCTAAGAACTGGGCAAAACGTGTAAAGGTATCGCCAGATACTGCAACACGCGACATAAAAGACCTGGTAGAGAAAGGTATTCTGATACCTCAGCAAGGGCGGGTTCGTGACGTATTCTACGGAATCCGGTGCAGTGACTCTATCCTTGTCATCCCCATGCCTGAAGATTTATAATAGTTTCATACAAGCAGAAAGCCCCCTACTATACCCCATTTTTTTCCTAACTAGGAAAAAAAATTTCTCTAACTGGGAAAATATTTTTTCCTAACTGGGAAAAAATAAGGGGTGTCTAAGTTCGCAAGTGCTCAACTTATTAGTTGACAATGCTTCAGTTAATAAGTCTACCAAGCTGGAACACCCTGTTTGACAAAGTGCCGCTTGAAACGGTTCGCTACAAACGCCTTGTCAACTCGTCAACTTATTGCTTGTCAACTGCAACTTGAGCTTACGAAGGTTGGGGTATTAATATATTTCAAGATAAAAAAATGATTGCCGCATAAACTTTTCTTTATGCGGGCTTGTACATAAAGAAAAGTTTATGTATCTTTGTTGTGTCAATAAAAGACGGAAAGACAGATAGAGATGCTGGAAAAAATTCTGAATGACAGCGAAAAATGATTTATGAACAAGCCCCCTGCGACAGAGAGGGAGCACAATACTGTAACATATATGGCACTGAAAGATGATTTGAAAAAACTGAATGAAATTGCCCGTTCGGACGCACCAGACGCCATGGAGCGTTATACGGCCTTGTCTGATGAGATAACCGCCAAGTACCAGTCGCCGGAAGATGCGAGCGAGATAGCCGATTTCTTGTTGAACGGATATAAAGAACTGGGACAGGAGGCGGAGGAAATGATAAACTACGTGACCGTGAAACAGCAGATTGCCCCCTATGCTGACATTATCCCGCTGGGCTATATTGCCAAGAAATATTTCGGGAAGAGTACAGCCTGGCTGAGCCAACGCATCAACGGTACCAAAGTGAGGGGTAAGGTCTATACGCTGAGCAAAGAAGACCTGGAGACATTCAACTTTGCCTTGCAGGACATCAGCAGGAAACTTGGTTCCATATCCATAGCTTGACAGACGTTTTATTGAACACCCTATTCCCCGCAGTTCGAGCCGCTGCGGGGATTTTTTTATTCTAACCTGAAAAAAGTACCCTCCACTACTTCAGGGCATCCTTTACTTTCCATGTTGTATTTCAGTTCTTCACAAAAATACGGTTGGTTACCGATTAGGAATATATCTGTAGGCTCGTACCATTGTCCTTTTCGTAAGAAGCTAAACTTATATTCAGTTTTTTGTTAACTTTCGGGTTGTCTTTATACAGCTTATTGTATAGTCCGTATTCGCCATCAATCTGTAACGTTGTTTCCTTGTCGGGGTATACTGCATAAAAAGCCGCATCACCAATGTTGTATGAACCATAATGAAAAGGAGTTGTACGATATATCGGTATTCTATATGCTGAACTACTTCGCACAGATTCTCCTGTTGAGTTATCAACAGAAATGAAATAATTTTGGTACCCCTCGTAAAATGCAATAAACAAGTGATTAGGAGGTTGTTTCTCTTCAATACCAACTTTTATGTAATCTATCAGACCTTGCTTATTCTGTGAACAGTCTGATACCTCCAGTACATTTCTTGCCAGCGGAACAGTGAAAAGATTGAAATCCCCGTTTTCTCTCAAATAAATTTCAGCAGGTATAATCTCCAGCTCTACAAATTCTTCATCGTTAGGGTCGTTCACCACCCGTTGCAGGTACATCATGTGCTGGTAGAACTTAATAGTGCCTGCGCTATTGTTTATACAACAAACGTGCTTGTTGCCGAAAAACTGGTCTTGATAGATAATGCATTTATTGAATGTGTCCTCAGGTATGTCAAAGTCCCACAGCCTGTTTGTACGGAATTCGCATAACTTCACTATTTCGGGGTCTATATCGGCAAACTGATAGTATTCTATCCTCTCAGGCAATTTATATTTCACGTTGGTGTAGTTTGTGTATATGTCACTTCAACATCAAACGTTTTTTCATATTCATTGAGCACATCTTCGGCATTGATTACGATATAGGGTTCTTAAGTTTCGCACTTGCGAAACTTGAGTAAGGGGTATTTTTAGGCATGTCCGATCCGATTTCTAACGCGCGTACGCGCGTGTGTGTGTGTGAGGAAGCCTGCAAGTTTGCAAGTTTCATACTTTTTTCAGCCACTTCTCCCGCATCAGTCGTACAAGGAAAATCATACCCCGGAAACACAATTCAATGCACATGGCAATCCATACCCCTTTCAGTCCCAGCGTCGGAGCAAGCAAAGCGGCCAATGACAAGCGTACCGCCCAAATACTGAAAAGATTCATCAGGCACGGCACCAACGTATCAGCCGCCCCGACAAATACTCCATATGCGACAATCGATGCAGCAAACATAGGTTCAGCAAACGCCTCAATGCGCAAGGCCATTACCCCCAATTCCCGAATCTCCTCGACAGGAGTCATCAAACCGATAATCTGAGGAGCAAATAGATACATAAGTACCCCCATCACTCCCATTACCCCCATTCCCATAAACACAGTGATGCGTCCGAAACTGCGGGTCAACCGCCAGCGTCCGGCACCGATGCTTTGCCCGACCAGTGTCGTAGCAGCCTCGGCAATGCCGTAACCGGGCATATAGCAAAGACTTTCGGCCGTAATGGCAAAAGAGTTGGCCGCGATGGCAAAAACCCCTAACGGAGCCACAATGACGGTTGTCACAATCTGTGCTCCGCAAATGACCATGTGCTCAATCCCCATCGGAAGACCGATGCGAAGCGCATTTCTCAACGTGACTGCTTTCGGACGGAAGCCACCCCTCTCCCCACTCTGCTTCAATTCGTTCGAGCGGGTCCAAAGATACCACAACAATACACCGGCAACCACCATTTCGGCAGCAACCGTGCCCAAGGCCGCACCTGCCACACCGAGCCCTGCTCCGGGCATCGTGAAAGAGAAACCCGCGCAAACCAACTCACGCGAAGGAAAAATCAGAAAGAAGTTGAACAGCACATCCAGCGCGCACATCACCACGCCAAGCAGACTGGGCACATGCATGTTACCGCTGCACCGAAGCATACCGCCCGACAAGAAATTGATCTGCAAAGCAGGCAAAAAGAGCGAGAAGATGAAAAAATAAAGAGTGGCATCGGAATGAATGGATGCATCGCCTCCCAGCCAGACAGGCAACACCGGACTGACTGCCATCCCAACAATGGCCAGCAACAGGCTGAAAACAGAAGTAGCCGTCAACGCCTGCCGCAACAAGGCACGCGCACTATGCATGTCGCCGGCTCCGATCCGATGGGCCACCTGAACGGAAAATGCCGTCGAAGCAGCCGCGCATACCCCGGAGAAAAGCCAGGTCGTTGTAGACACCAGCCCAATGGAAGCAGATGCTTCGGCTCCCAGACTGCCGACCATCGCCGCATCGATATACTGCATGACGATGGAAGACAACTGCGCAATAACCGCCGGAATACTGAGCTGCACCGTCAGGCGCAACTGTTGTCCCAAGGTCAACGGTTGACCATTGCGGATCAGTGCAAGCAGCCCGTCGGCCTTTTTTAACTGAATCATTATCCGTTATACTTTCTGACAGGGTTATACATTCTTCCGAACGACGACATTCGCCAAAGCTTCCGTGTCTTGTGCCGACATAACATCACATCCCAACGAGCGGACAAAGCCTTGAAAACGCATCAAAGCATCTTGCAACACCGCACGCGGACAGGCGATGTTCCAACGCAGGAAGCCTTCCGCTCCGTACATGGTTCCACTATTCAGCCACAGCCCGGTTTCTTCGAGCAGACGCGACTGCAACGTCTCCGAAAGAATGTTCAGGCTCCGGCAATCGGTCCATACCAGATAAGTTCCTTCCAACTGCGTAACCGGAATGTGTGGCAGGTGCATGCGGAAGAATTCGCACAGATAGTCGTAATTGCCTTTCAGATATTCCAGTAACTGCAACAGCCAGTCCTCCCCTTCGTTATAAGCAGCTATGGTGGCCTCGATGCCGAAAGGATTGACATCGCACACCTCGTTGATGTTGATGGCCCGATCGATACGCTGCCGGACAGCCTCGTCACGGGCGATGATGGTAGCAATCTGCAATCCGGCCAGATTGAACGATTTGCTCGGAGAAACGCAGGTCACCGAATTCCACAAATGGTCCTCACTGATGGAAGCAAACGGAGTATAGACATGCCCCGGAAACACCAGTTCGCAATGAATCTCATCTGCAATCACCTTCACCTGATTCTTCCGGCAGATTTCCCCGATGCGGCACAACTCATCGCGGGTCCATACGCGCCCTGCCGGATTATGAGGGTTGCAAAGCAACATAAGTTTGACACTCTGCTCGGCCGTCTTGCGCTCCAGATCTTCAAAATCGATGTGATACGTACGGTTTTCGTATTTCAGCGGACTGGTCACAATCCGGCATCCGTTGTTGCGGATAGACGAAAAGAAACAATTATATACCGGTGTCTGCACCAGCACCCCGTCGCCCGGTTCCGTCAGCGCCTTGATGACTGCCGAAAGAGCCGGAACAACCCCGGACGTGTAAATCATCCAATCCTTCTCCACCGTCCAGCCGTGACGGCGTCCGAACCAGCTGCTGACCGATTCGTAATAGGCATCCGGCACACGGACATAACCAAAAATGCCATGACGTACCCGCCGCTCCAAAGCATCGACAACAGCCGGAGCGGTGCGAAAATCCATATCTGCCACCCACAGGGGAAGCACTTCTTTGCCAGCCGGCGCACTGTCCCATTTATACGAATTCGTATGCCGCCGCGGCACAATTTCATCAAAGTTATATTTCATCGTCAGTTTGTTTTAATCGGTGAAGGAACGCCCGTCTCGCAGCCTGATCCGGCAATCTGCAGGCGCCTTGATGTTCGCGTCCAGGGTGACCGAACCGATAGCGTCTGCCACAATCGTGCCCGAAGTAGGATTTTTGATATTGGTTATTGCCCCACGTATGTCGGCATGCAGCGTGCTGTACTCAAAGGCACGGTCGCAGTCAGGGCCAAACGTACAGTTTTCCAGCACCAGATCGTGCGCATAGCACAGTGGTTGCTCGCCGGTAATGTGGCAATTGACCAAACGGAGGTTTCTGGAGTGCCACCCCAGATACTCGCCATTGAGTTCGGAATCGTAGATCGTCACATTCTCTACCTCCCAGAAAGCATCTTTGGTGGTGATCCTGGCGTTACGGATCTCTACGTTCTTCACATACTGGAATACATATTTACTGTCACTCTCCAAGCCGTCGACACGAATGTTGTTGCTGAACATGAACGGATAGGTTCCGCCATGCAGTTTGAGGTTCTTTACGCGGATGCCGTTGCAACGCCAGAAGACTTCGTCTGCATCGTTCATCGTCACGTTCTCTATATCGATTTCTTCCATCTCGCGAAACATCTTGGGAGCGTCAATAACAGTGTCCTTCATCGTCAGATGATCGGAATACCACAAGGCAGAGCGTCCTCCTACATCGAAATAGCAACGCTCGATGGTGAAACCATGTACGTGCCAGAAAGGATAATTTCCCTCGAAACGGCACTCGAAGGCTTCGATGTTGCTACACTCTTTTATGGCCGATTCTCCGGCACGGATGACTACATTCTCCAGACGGAGGTCGTGTGACTCGAATAAGGGACGTTCTCCTCCAAACTCGGTATCTCTAATAATATTCATAAACTAAATCTTTATGGTTGAATAATTATCAATGCTACAACTTCTCCGAGAAAGAGTTGCCTTGCCCGAACGCCTGCATGGCAGACCAGTTTCCTATCCTGCCACTGCCGATCGGCTTTCGGCCGGCAAAGATATAAAAAAACTGTTCGCAACGAACTCTCCACAGGATGATTACCTGATGCAAAAATAGAAAGTTACCGGTAACGACATGGTATACAAATCCCCGTGATGCCTACCCCGATTACGGATTTCTTAAATCCCGGACTCCGCCTCCCAACCTCCACACATGCCAATATCAAAAAAAGGCATTGTTTCAGCCTATACAAAAGCATGCATTTGCACAAAGCCGTGCATGCCTGTTGTAATGGCTAAAACAATGCCTTTATCACATTCCCTGCATTCTCTGTCAGGGAATTCCTATTCGGAATGCTTTACCAAGCCCAGTCGTTGACATTGCAAGAACTTTCAACCTCATCCTCTATCACATCGGGCAGATTGCAGAAGAAGTCGAGACCGGTATTCACTTCCAGGTCGTCGATGCTTACTGCACAGGCTTTCAGCTGATCGGCAGTCGGCTTCTTGGGCCAGTCTTCCTTGTGTTCTACCCAGAAACCAATTGCATGGTAGGTGTCTCCCTTCTGTGCCAGGATAGCCATGAAGTAATACTTAGGACAAGCCAGACCTTTCGGGGTAAAACCATTGGCATCGGTTGTCGGGAATTTACTGTCCGCAGCAGCTACGGTACCTTTAAAGTTGATCAAAAGGTTGTCTATCGTACCACCTTTGGTGATATACAGTTTGTCGTATACGTCCGACAGACAGGATGCTCCCCACTGCTGTACCTGTTCTTCCAAACCTTGCCAGAAGCCCTGATTGAACGAAGAGAATTGCGGAGAAACATTCGTGTAATAGAATGTCTGCCAGTTGGCTTCTTCAGAGAAAGCACGATCATATGAAGCACACAAGTGACCCTTATCATAGCCGTCGTTCTTATGGTTGGATTCTTCTGGCTGCTTGATTCCTTCGGGCAGTTCCGGATCCTGCGACCAGGCATCCTCGGGAGCGCGTTGTACGTTCTTCTGAGCCGTAATCTTGTCGAAACTGAAAGCTACCCATGCAGCATGTTGCTTTTCTTCGTTCCACTCCAATGCATAATTCAGCATCTGTTCACCGTTTGTTTCTACAAAATGAGCCACATAGTGATTGGCTGCATTCAGATAAGGAATCTCGTAAGACGTTACCGAAACATTGTCGCCTACAGCTGCATTGGCATTGCCATTCTCGCTCAGGTCACGGTCCTTGGAACTGTCGACGATGTATTCTATTGCTACATTATTGCCCTGAATATAGGCTACTCTCAGCTTCAGGAACGTATATTTCGTAGCTCCCTTGTAACGGGCCCAGTAGTTTTTACCTTCCACCACTTCGGCTGTTTCCTGCCAGGCATTGTCGGCCGGAACCCCGGTCATGCTTTCCAACGCACCTTCGCCCGCCTGTACAAAGCGCCAGGCACTGCCCGTAAACTTCTTGTCTTGTATATAGAAAGGATTAGTGAATTCTTCTGTTTCGAAAACGCTGAAACCTTCGTTACTGTTGGCATAGCCCTTCAGTATTACGGTAGAAGAGCCTTGCTGTGTGGTTTCGATATAACCGTTGGCAGGCACATCGGAGTCGTCATTACACCCGGTAAAACACAATCCGAGTGCCAAAACGCACATTAAAGATAACTTCTTCATCAAAATAGAGTTTTATTTATTAGTAATATCAAACTATATAACCGACAAAAAAAGGAGTTAGATGAGCTGGGCTCCAGTAACTCCTCCTTTTATCTATTTAGCTTACGTCTTATTCCTTGATAGAAATATTCTTGATTTCTACTGTAGGAGCAACCGCAGCGGTACTCTTATAATGGAAAGCAAGACGGATCTTCTGGCCGACAAAGTGTGACAGGCTGACAGGCTCGATGGTGCTGAAATCCCAGCTTGTACCTTCAGGCCATCCGGTGATTTCCAATGTTTCCCATGTAGCTGTAGTAGCGTCACCCGAGAAGTTGGTAGAAATCTTGGCATTCAAGTGATTCTTCAGGTCGTTGCCTGACAAGAAATTGATTGCAATGTCGAATACCATCGTCGGAGCAACCGCCTTGGTCAAATCAATTTCCGGAGAAATCAACCAGCTTTCAGCCTCCTGATTACCACTAGCATATCCGGATCCTTTCCAACCATAAGAATTATCAAGCTTCCAAACGTATGACAGGCTGGAGAGTTCGATATCCTGAGCGGTAAAGCCACCACTTTCACCATTCAGCAAGGAAGATTCCAGATAAACACGAGCTTCAACCCATTCGCCTCCCATCTTCTGGAAAGTGATGATGCTTGAAGAAGCTACAGTAGTTTGTGTCCATATAGCACCGTCGTAAGTGAACTCGGTTGCAGCAATTGCACCGTCGCTATTGGATTTGTAGACAACAGCCACTACATCGTCAGTCTTCGCATAAGGATAAGTATGTTGCAGGTAAACCGGCAAAGTTTCAGCGGGCTTGCTTACATAAGAGTAACCCATCTGCGTATAATCGGCAGGCTGCAATACAGCGATATCGGCAGCATCGGTAGAATACTTGCTCCAGGATTGAGAAGAAGCGTTGTAACGGTAAACAGCAGAAGTGTTCGGGGTGACAGAGGCACGAGTCATTGCCAATGCAGCACGTGTAGTAGCTGTAGCCTCTTCCACCTTAACAGCCATTGTATTGACATAACGGCCGCTGCTTACACCAATCGAATAACCAGTCACAATGACCTTCTTCCCATTCAATGCCGGATCAACCAAACCATCGGGTACATAAGAGATGCTACCTACAGCGGTTTCAGCGCCATCAACTGTTACATTATAATAGAAACCGTCAATTTCCAACGTTCCTTCGTATGCAACATAAGCTATATAAGGCAATTCAAGATAAGCATCCATATCGGCACCAGTCAAAGTACGTACAGCCGGATATTTAAATGAAGTTTCACCTACTTTTTCAACCACACTGGTATTGCCAAATTGCATAAATCCAGCGTAACTTGAAGTCTTTCCTGATACAGTTACAATATCTCCAATCTTATTTTCAGGAGCCTTGTTCAGATAAACCAGGATGGAACCCGTTCCATCATTGAGTAAGAATCCACGTCCGTAAATGGCTGCCACTGTACCTTTAGCCTTATAGTTACCAGCCGCAGAGAAAGAGATAACTCCAACAGGAGTGTATTCGGACTGAGTACCCGATTCAACAACAGATGTAGCCATCATATTCACGAACTTGCTGGAGTAACCAATCAGATAACCGGTTACAGTCACAACCTTTCCGTTCAATTCCTCACTTACCAGACCTGCTGCAGGATAAGAGATAGATCCCTGATGTTCTGCGCCATCTACTTCCAGATTGTAATATGAACCTGAAATAACCAACTTACCGGTAATAGAAACATATTTCACAACAGCATTGCTAGTCCATGCATCCATTTCGGCACCACTCATATTGGTAGCTGACGGATATTTAAATTCTGAATTACGTTCAACCAACGCAATTTCTGCATTCTGAGTGAACTGAGCAAAACCCGAGTATTGAGAAGTTTCGCCAGAAACTGTCACAACATCACCAATAGAATAGTTCGCCGGATTATTCAGATAAACAAGGATAGAACCGGTTTTATCGCCCAGCAAGAAACCACGTGCATAAGTAGCCAGAATTTCGCCTTTTGCCTTATAGCTGCCTGCTCCGCTTGCTATAATCTCGGCGATGTCATTGTAAGTTTCTTCTACGCCACCTTCTCCACCAAAGCTCGGTTCCGTTTCCGAATATGCATAATTAACTACGCGAGTAGCACCATCGGCAGGATTGGAGATGCTTTCCTTCAAGATAGAAGGAATCTTGCTTACCGTAGAAGGTGAAAGGAAAGACACATTGACACCTTCGCCCCAAGCAATCTTATAGTCATCACTTGACAGATCGTAAGCCGTAATGCCATTGAAGTCCTTCAGATATTCGGGCAGATTCTCAAAATTGTTATAATAGACCGTAACCTTGGAATTATCGTCCAGATAAGGGAACTTGCCGGAGATGAAAGTAGGCAAATACCATGCAGCCGGTGCATCTTCCGTGAAATATTTATTGGCTCCGACAGCAGCCAAAGCAGCCGCATACGTATTTCCTTCAGGATCTTTGGACAATGCTATTTCCTTATTCGTGCTATTATTCGCTATTGCTGCATAATCTGAATCAACCAGACGAAGAGTGTCATTCCGCACATCAGTAGGACGAGTCATTTCGTCGAGCCCAGCAAAGTTATCTTCATTGTAATCGCAACCGCCTAATGCGAGCAACGATGCCATTACGGGAATTATATATTTTCTTTTCATAAAATCGACTAACTTTAAAGATTAAAAATTAAGCTTCAGTCTTACACTGTACGTACGACCCCAGGCATAGAATACGCGGGCGTCTTCCCAGCTGTGCGAAGCACCATCGATCGCATCGGTAATATATTCCTGATCGAATACATTGTCTATATTACCATAAAGTGTCGCATTGATATTACCAATCTTGAAACGATATCTGGCGCTCAGGTCGAACACGTTTGCATCAGGAATTCTCCAAGGACTGTCGTATGACTTCTCGCCGTTGGCTACCAGATCGCTCGAATTGAATGACCACTCAGCATAGTTGCGTCCGTAGTAGTTCCAATCGATACCTACACTAAGGTCTTTCGTAATCTTGGCATCCAATCCCAGAGCAGCTGTTGTCTGTGCAGAGTTACCAACCTTGGTATCATTCAAGTGGATAGTCATTGAAGCATGATCTTCGGCCTGGATACCTGAAGCGTGAACAATTTCGCCTTCACTTGTCCAGCTCTTTACAGGCTGACCGGTTGAATCGTAGAAGTAACCTTTAGCATCGCAATTCCAACGCCAGTATCCCATAGAGAACATACCACGAACATCCAACCATCTGAACGGTTTAGCAACCAAATCCAATTCAACACCCTGGTGGATAGCATTTACACCACTCATGTTGATACTGATACGATCGACAAACTCACCGTCACGGTTCTTCAAATCGATACCACGGCTCATGGTCTTGTTCAACCACTTCGTGTGATACAGGTTCAGGTTGGCAGTCAGATATTTCGAACGGAAGCCATAACCCAATTCTGCAGAGAATACTTTTTCATTAACCGCATCCGGGTTGGTCAGGTTGCTGGTTGTAGACTGCAGGAAAGCACCTCCCGAGAAGAAAGGAGCACGGCTGATATAACCAATGTTGGCAAAAACATTATGATTGTCAGTGAGGTTGTAGTTCAAACCGCCCTTGGCAGTCCATCCCAAGAAGTTTACAGTCTTAGACTTGGCATGATCGGCATCATAGTAAAAGCGGTCGTAACGCCAATAACCGGTGTTCGAGATAGAACCGGCAACAAAGGCACTCAGTTTGTCTCTGTTGTATTCGGCCTGTGCAAATACACCTTCCTGTACGGTATAACCATCATAATCACGATAAACTACATCGCCTACCTGCAATTTCTTGTTAACAAAAGCGTTGCCGGCTGCAGCAGCAGCGTTATTAGCTACCAATACATTCTGACGAGAGGAAGAGTCGATGTAATAGTCACCACCATAAAGGTCGCACAATTCATTGGTATGCACACCCTTATAATAACGGAAATCAACACCGCCATAGAAATCTACATATTCACCGAACTTTGTAGTATAAGTAGAAAGCAAACCAATCCAAGTGTGCTTGTTATAAGACTTAGACATGGCCATCTTCGAACCGGTATCGCTTTCCTGATTCAGCTTATAAATTTCGTCGTATGCGAAAGTACCGTCTTCGTGACGGAAAGTAGTGTTCAATGTACCATAAGAAGCACCATACCAGTTGCTTCTATCAGAAGAAGTAAAACCTTGACCGGCATATCCATAACCGTTACCGATAGATGCGTACAAAGCTGTACTCAAAGAAGAGTTACGGTTAATCTGCCACAAGTGATTCAAAGAAAGCTGCGGTTTGTGATAAGCATTGCGGGCAGAAGTCTTTCTTTCGCCATTCAAGCCATATCCGTAAGTCGGATTATACTTGTAGGGGCTGTCACCATTCATATACTTCTTTGCTACAGTCTGCCAGCCTTCAATAGTCAAACCGTCGTTGTTGTTACGTTGGTTGTGCCACTGAGGAGCGCCGAAAGCTGTAAACGAAAGCTGATGGTTGTCATTAATACGCTTTGCGATATTGATAAACCAGTTATAAGCCTCGTATTCGGTACCCTGAATGTATCCATCGGCCCAAGTCTTGGCACCCAGCAATGTCAATGCCCAACCAGACTTGCTCATACCTGTAGATACGTTAAACATGATCTTATTATAACCGTCATTTCCCATCGCATAAGAAACGGAACCACCTTTCTTTGCTTCTACAGAATTGGTCACAATATTGATAGAGCCACCCACCGAAGGAGCAGATACTTTAGAAGCACCTAAACCACGTTGAGTCTGCATGCTGCGAGTCACGTCAGAAAGGCCGGCCCAGTTTGACCAATAAATACCTCCCCACTCCATATCGTTCATCGGCACACCATTGATCATTACCGCGATATTTTCGGATTCGAAACCACGCATGTTGATACGGGAGTCTCCAAAACCACCACCTTGCTTAGTAGCGTATACACCAGGAGTCGATTTCAAAATCTCAGGGAATTCCTTCGTACCTAACTTTTCTTCGATAAACACAGGCTCTACTGTCGACACAGCAACAGGAGTCTTTCGGGCAATAGCCACAGAAGAAGTAACGACAACGTCATTCAGCATCACAGCATCCGGCTGCATCTTAATGACTCCCAAATCAACAGAAGCGCCCTTCTGTGTGATTTTCTGTTTCAGGTCCTTGTAACCCACATACTTGAATACCAAAGTGGCATTCGGAGCAACGCCTTGCTTGAAATAACCGTCAATGTCGGTTACCGAACCTTGCGTAGTACCTTCTACCATAACGGCAGCTCCCACTAACGGTTCACCTGTTTCTGCGTCAACAAGTTGACCTTTTACTGTAGTCTGAGCCATCGCGTACGAGCTGAGCACAGACATCACAGCAACTAATAGGAAATGAATTAGATTTCTTCTCATAATCCTTCTTTTAGTTAATAGATAGTGTTAATTAAACATTAATTTATGTTCCGAGTTGCAAATATAACTAATTAAAACAAGATTTATATTACATTTATGCTACTTTTTTTAATGCCTTAAAAGGCTTTTTAAAATCCTTTTAATTCGCATTTACAGCCAGTTTTCCGTCCTTGCGCAAACCATATTTCAATCTGTAAGCCAACAGGCAAGGCTATTTACATTTTAACAGGAAAAAGCACTTTTGCAATGACGTTCTATAAAACAAAAAAAATCTCTTTTCATGATATTTGGACTCGGCTATTTTTCGGGATTATGCACTATTTATACCTAAAAGAATATCCCGTCTATTTGGTGTACACGCCATAATAAAGACGAATACAACCAAACAAACGGGATATTTCCCAAATCCATTCAAGCAAGAAGAGCGTACCCTTCTTACCTCATGGACCCAATATTTAAACTATTCTATTCTTATTTCAATTGCTCAGCAACCTGCTTCAACAAGTTATTTGCATTATCCAGCATCTTCTTTTGAGCCGGTTTGTCAGCAGACAACAGCGGAACGAGTTTTTCCAGATATGTCTTAGCCTCCTTAAAGTCCTTATCGGCTTTTGCTGCTTCTTCATCGTATTTTGCACGGTCGGAAGTTGCCAGCGGAGTAGCTTTCTTCAGGATAGTGGCACCGTTGTTGAAATACAAAGCACCCAAGCTGTACAATGCGTTTACGTTATTTCCCTGGAAAGCCAAAACCTGCTTGTAAGCTTCTTCGGCTTCTTCTACCTTACCAGCCTTTTGAGCGGTAATACCAGCATTGATATAATAATTGGAATACAATTTGGTCAAAGTCTTATTTCCGGGAACTGCTTCCAAACCTTCTTTCAAAGTAGCTACATATTCATCGTTTTTCTTCAAGTCCTTCAAAGCACCAGCTTTTCCAATGTAAGCGTTAGCCAAGTTGTATTTCTTCTGAACGGCAATATCAAAATACTTAACGGCTTCTGCCGGTTTTTTAATTTTGTCGGCACAAACTCCACAGTTATAAGCGATTACAGAGTCTTGATTGTTGGTTTGCGTCAGATAAGTGCTGAATTTTGTGTAAGCTTCCTGATAGTTCTTTGCTTCCAGAGCTGCTTTACCTTCGTTAATCAATTTTGCAGGATCAGTAGCTTCCTGCGCAAAAAAAGTTGTAGCTGCACAACAAAGTGCAAGAGATAAAATTAATTTTTTCATATGCTTTAGTTGTTTTTAAATCGACTTCTCAAAAGTAACAGACAGAAAGCAACCATCAAAACCTTTTTAACTTTTTTGAGTTTTTTACGTTTGTTATAACAAACGTTATACAACGTAAATTTTTACATCCGTACAAATCATAAAATCCTGATATAAAACGATTAAGCAAGTAAGCATCCACACTGAAAGTGCTATTAAGAACTCTATTCAAGAAGAAAACAATAAAAAAGTGGCTGCCGATTCTTTCTTTCTCAGAATCAACAGCCACTCTATTTATATTCCAACCGCTTCTTTCATTGATGAAAAGCGGTCGATTAAATTACCGGCACCTTAATGAATATCGATCACTCTTTTTGATTTTGCCTTCTCCTGCTCTGTATATTTAGGCAATTCTATGTTCAATACGCCATTCTCTACATGGGCAGCGATCTGTTCCTTATCAACATCTTCCGGCAGAATCATTGTCTGTTGGAATTTAGAGTAAGAGAACTCACGACGCAAGTAACGTCCCTCCTTCTTATCCTCTTCCTTACTCTCATTCTTCTTCTCCATTGTGATAACCAGATTGTTATCTTCGTCGATATGAACATTGAAGTCATCTTTTGTCATACCCGGTGCAGCCAACTCGACTTTATATTCTTTCTCTGTTTCGAACACGTTGATTGCAGGAGCTGTAGCATTTGCTTTTTCCATCCAATCGTTATCAAAAAAGTCATTAAAAATACTCGGTAACCAATTTTGATTTCTTCTAACAGGCATCATAGTTGTAATCTCCTATAGTTTAGTTTAACATTCCAATTAATTCTGAACAACCATTCTCGAAATCTCAAGCTTCGCACTTTCAAGCGACTTCTTTCGGAAGCACTCCCGAATGCTTCACTCTCGGTTTCTGAACCGTCGTTCGCTAGAGATATTGCAAACTATATGCCAAGAAAGAAAAAGCATATTCATTGACAATATGTCATCCATTTAATGACTATTCTACCGATTTTATGACATTTTGCTACTACTTCAAAGAAAACATTAATTTCAAGTCAGTTTAAAACGAATCCTCCAACGCTTGTCTTCTTCATTCCAATCATGGCTGATAATCTTGAAAACACCTATTTCAGACGTGTTAGCCACATGCTTCCCTATGCACAAACATTCGTCATAGTCTCCTACCTTAACGACACGCACTGTCGATGAAGCATCGTCGGGCAGGCGATTCAAATCGAACCGGCCTTCTGCCTCTTGTTGTGAAATGAACTCTGTAGTGACGGGCAAATGCGATTGTATCACTTCGTTCACAGCCTCTTCCAACCGTTTCACATCATCTTCCGTCGGACGCTGCTCCAGCCGGTAATCCAATTTACTCTTTTTGCGCTCAATGTGCGCCGATACAGAACGACCACAACCAAACAGACGAATCATTGTCTGGTTAACAATGTGTTCACAGGTGTGCATGGGAGGAAATTCCTCCTTATTATGCTCATTGAGCTGTATTTGCTGTTCTTCCATCTTAGTTTTAGTTTCTTGTTATTTTATCAGGATATAGAGTCAAAGATAGCCATATTTCTCATATAATTCGTGAAGAAAGTACTCCAAAAACCAAAATCTGAATATTTTTATCCAGAAACATTTGTAGATTTCATAAAAAAGCGTACCTTTGCACCGCTATTAAGGCTGGTTCCGTAGCTCAGCTGGATAGAGCAACGCCCTTCTAAGGCGTGGGTCTTGCGTTCGAATCGCAACGGAATCACAAGAAGAAGAAGGAGGTTTATTTGTTGATTTTCAATTAAATACGCTTTCTTCTTTTTGTTTTTACACCTCTGATTATCCTGCTACAAGAATTAAAAAAAAGGTTTCCAAACTCACTTTTGAGCGAAAAAACGAACCGAAAGCGAACCCTTTATTTTTAATTCATTATGGCAACACTAAAATTAACCATTACTCCAGAAAAAGCTGCAAAAGACGGAAGTCATAAGATACGTGTAGCCGTTGGCCATAAGAGCGTAACGCGCTACATTGTAACGAACATTAAAATTGACTCTGCATCCCAATTCAAGAACGGCCAAGTTGTAAAAAGGCCGGATGCTGCTGTTCTCAATACTAAATTGAGGAACCTACTAAACTCTTATCAAGAAAAGCTTGACAAGATAGAAAACATTTCCATTTATGACTGCAAGCAGTTAAGGCAATTACTATTGAATTCAACAACGGCTAAAGAGGAAGCAACCTTTCAAGCAGTGTGTCGAAAATATATCTCTGAACTGGAAGAGGAGGGAAGGAAAAGTTATGCAACCCTGCTGGAAAGGAACAACCGGTACTTTACAGAGTTCACGAAGGGTGACATTCTTCTTTCAGACATAACGCCTGTTCTTATCGATGGGTATTCAAGGTTCCTGAAGGTCAAGAAGGGGGTAGGGGACACTACTCTTGGAATGATGATGTCAAGAACACGAACCATCATTAACAAAGGTGTGAAGCAACAACTGGTGAGGTACGATGTTCATCCGTTCCTGAATTACTCTATCTCGGCACCTAATGTTCGGGAAGTGGATTTGCCAATCGAGGTATTCAACAAGATACGTCTGGCCCAGCCAAAAGAGAAAAAGCTTAGGGTGGCGCATGACCTGTTCTGTCTCTCTTTCTACCTCGCAGGGATAAACCTCATAGATCTACTGCAAATCAATTTCAAGAACGTGGAAGTGCTGGAGTACGTCAGAACAAAATCACGGAACACAACGCATGGCACGAGGACAATCAGCTTCAGCATTCCATCACAGGCAAAGGACATCATAAATCTGTGGATGAACAAAAATACCGGAAGGCTCGACTTCGGATACAAGTTCTCGTATCCGAACTTCTCACGGTACTTAACCCGCTCGCTCGCTTCTTTGGCCAAGGAACTGGGAATTACAGAGAAGGTGGTATATTACTCGGCCCGCAAGTCTTTCGCCCAATACGCGTCTGAAATAGGCATCCCAGACGGAATAATAGACTACTGCTTGGGCCACTCTGACAAGTCTAAAGGGGTTATCCGGTATTACACGAAAGTCAGGCAGAAGCAGGCGGATATGGCCATTGCCCGTGTGATTGATTATGTTAACAATCCGGAGAAATACAAGGAGTACATTGAACTTCGGCAGGATATTATGCTGATGAGAGGGTGATTTGTCCGACACTTCATTACTTGTTTTGTGTATGCGGCAATGTAGCCGCTACATAAAACCAATATAATCATGGAGAAAATTATCAAAAATTGTCCATGCTCATTGCAAGTATGGATTGGAGCAGGTGAACCTGTTCTGGAAGAGGGTGGTCTTTACTTCTCTCGCAAAGATGAAGTGAAGGAGTATTTAAACAGAAAACTTCAAAAGTTCAAAGGAGAAATGGTGGAGTGCTACGTTCATCAATCCTACAAGGGTAAACCACGTGAAATACCAGTGTGCTTTGAAGTGAAGTAACTGTAATGTACAAGAACATTATAGATTATTTCTATTGTAAACAGGTAGGTGGCCGTTTGACCACCTACTTTGTTTTTTCATGCAATATACCTACATTTGCCGCCATTATCACGGAAATCACATACAATGTCCAGCAGAACCTGTTCGACACCGTGGATCGGGAGAAGAGGGAACGGTTGATGAATGCCATTGACAGTATCAACGGGAAACATGGACATTCCGTCAAGTTGGCTGTCCAAGGTCAGGGTACTGGCTGGAAGCTGAAGCAGGAGCAACTATCCAAGCACTATACGACGGATCTTGGGGAGATCATCGAGATAAATTGTAAAATCTAAATAACATATTCTATAATGAAGATTCAGATTAAAATCTAAATTGCAAACTGCCACATTATTTTATCATACTCAAAAATGCACTTAATACTATTGCGCCTATTAACGAAATAAATAATATAGAGAAGAATTTAACAGGTTTATTCTTATAATCATCACCTGATAACAACAGTAAATATATCAGTGTACAAAAGAAATAAAGAACAATTCCAACACCTAATGAAGTTAAAAGTGTTTCATTAAAATCTTTAGATTTAGCAAAAACATCTATAGATCCAAATAGAAATGTAACAACAGTAGAAAAAATTCCTAAAATTTTAACAGACTCTTTTTTGGCTTCATCAATCATCAATTTTGCCTTCTCGACTTCTTTCATTATATTCATCATATTTTGCTTTTCACTGATAAACATCTTCTGGGCTTTGTAAACGTCATAGTCACGTTCATACTGCAACAATTCTTTCCGCAATTCCTTATAACGCAATGGACGTGAAAAAGATGATGGATAAAATACAGAAAAACCCTCATATTCAATCAATGAGTCTTTATAAGGAAATTGAAAGGCATAAAAATCTCTTTCTGAACACCAATCAATACTATCTTTAAATTTCTCAATGCATTCGGAGAATAATCTAAAACATCTATCATAGTCAGATAAAATCCCAGAATCTATCTGTTCAGTAAGTTTAGCTTTTAAGAAAGACAATGATTTTTTATAAGGATGAAAATTATTAACACCAGTTTCCTTTTGCAAATCAACAATAAAATTATAATCTTTTTCAAAATCTTCTAATGAATAATTCGAAGAAGAAAGATTCTTTGAAAAACGACTATTATACAAATAGTTCTTCAGTACATTATATGAAAACACATCATAACGAGTCTCACCAATCTTTCTTTTCTTAAATAAAGTCAACACATTTTCCATTCCATGTTCCCTACCAGATAATTCCTGATAACATTTCATAATGAGAATCATATCAGCAAAAGTAATATTTTCAGGTGACTGATTTAAGGACTGCTCCAAACGAGAAAAACTACTATTTAAAAAAGAGGATAGTTCCTCTTCATTATATAATTGATAAAACTTCTCATGAAAAGGTTTTAAGGTTGAAGAACTTAACTCTGTGTTTTTAATTTCATACCTAATCGAATCATAGTAAATTATAGTACTTTTTTCCTGTACTCGCAAAAGCTTAGATAACAAAAAATAGACTTTATCAAATAATGCATTTTTGATTACAAGGTTGATATCGTTTATTTCTGATAACTCTTTGCTCATACAGAATAATTCTTCTATAAGGCTATTCTTAAATGACAAATTATATTCTATCTTACATATAGGACGTACATATTGAGCAAAATAACGTAAATGACCAATCATCTTATCAGATGGTAATTCGTCTTCAGATACAAAAAAAGAACTAATACTTGCCCCTTCATACTTATTTTCATATAAACAAATGATATAATTATATAATGTCAAGCATTTAAGGAGACTTCTATCTAATAATTCATAAAATTCAGATAGCATATTTTTGTACTGGTTTCCATCCGAAAGGTATTCATGAGAGGTCAGCAAATTTGAAAATGTATGTATATCATCTCTTATCGTTTGAATATTAAGAATATACTCCCCCGATAATAAAGAAATAGCGAAATTCTCAAAGCACTTATTTGCAAACTGCATAATTTGCACATTCCCCCTTTGAGACTCTTGCTCTGGACGAGTATTCCAATCCATACAAGAAATCCAATCTTCAGGGAACGTATCTCTATATAATTGCAAACATTCGGCTATCTTATTCATTTTGTATAGTATTTAGTGTCCTCTCTAATTAAAGAAACATCCATCAGTTGACTACCTTTATTCAGCATCAGGGCCATCATATAAGCACTTTGCCAAGATATCCATTTATGAGTTATATCCACCAATGTCATTGCAGGATACAATATAATACTACTATTTTTATCGAATAAAGATTCTATAGCAGAATCTAATAGACACTTATCCTCAGAAGAAAGGTCTTCAAATGCCCATGTATCAAATGGTTGTTTAAATGAAGTTGTTCTATCCTTAAACTGAATGAAACGAAACTTTTCATTCACCATTGCATCATAAATTTCACTCTCAACAGGACCATGTCTCATTGCATAAAACTTGTCGAAAATGGACAGCAAATCATTACCCTCATTAACAGCAGAAACGAGGAACAACAACTTTAAAACTTTAAGTCTAGTGAAATCAGCCAAGAACAAAGCGTGAGAGTCATCAGTTATCCTTTTCTCCTTCTCAAACCATCCTATAAACTTATATAATAAATATTCAAAGCTCCGTAATTTCTTATCCAACTTAGTAACCTTTGCAAAAGCCATAACTCGTCCTATCATAATTTGCCTGCAAAGTTCTCATTTTTTCAGATAGTATAAAAATTAGTCTAAATATTATAGAACATAAACTGAATAATATTTCATAAATTCATCAGAATGTATTGAGTTATTAGCCAATATTGCAATCTCTACATTACAAAACAAGCTTTCGCATAAAGATTAATCGTCAACTTCGCAGCTATAGACTAATCTTAATTAACCTCAAAACTTTATAAACCTAATGACAAAAAACAATATTGTTATACATAGAATCACTATAGCCCACCCACCTATATCGAGCCGAAACTGTTGCCATCGGGTTAACTCTTTTTCGACTGGATACGGTACCTTCACCTCCTTGGTGACCGTCACTTCCTTGGATGGCTTGTAGATTGTATCGGACTGTGTCTTCATCTTTGCCAACAAGTTGCCGAGGCTGTCGATTGTTAGCTGAGCCTGAGCATTCTTGCTGTTTGCGATGTCCAACCACGAAAGAACCACCTTCCCATTCTCATCACACTCCAGCAGGGCACGAATGGTTGCGCTGTCAGGTGGTAATTGGACTTCCACCAGCTTCTCTACGACTACGCTGTCTACGCTACTCTCGATAGGAACATACTTAACGCTCCGGCAGGACCAGATTGCAGTTATCAGAATAAAACAATAAATCCATTTCATAACATAAGCATTTTTCCTATGCCCAAATTTGGATGCCGCCCGGGCATAAAAAAGGCGGTGAACCTTGTGGAACACCGCCTTATGTAAATTTAGAAGCGTTAGGACAGCAGCATTATAAAAGTAATAACGCCCTGCTATTTATTCTTTTTCTTTACAGTATATGGAGCCGTGCTTTGCATACCATCAATATGTTCAAATAATTGAGGCTCAACATTAGCTCCCATTGGGTCTAAAATAAAATCTATTCCTTCCCTACGAGCTAATTTGGCCGCTGGCACAAAGTCAGAATCACCGGAAAACAAAACGATTGTATCAACAAAACCTTTCAATGCTAAAGATGCTATGTCTGTACCGATTTTCATATCAATGCCCTTCTGCTTTACATCCAGATACACATCACCTTCACATAAATCATCAATGTTTTTTTTGCCTGATAAAAGATCTTTTACAGTATTGGAACGTATCATCCAGTTATGGTTATCCTTTAACGAACCCATTCTCAATGCGACTTTTCGTTTCTTCTTTAGCGTATTAATCAAATCCATTTTAAAATGATATTCCTCAGTCTTGCTAAAATCAATAGCCTTTTTCGTTACAGGATTATGAGCTTTCTTGTCTAATGGATAACAGTCATAATAAAATATACGATAAAGAGTGTTTTTACTTCCTACGTGCTTCATTGCCATCGTGTAAAGCATTTCGGCAACTTCTTCTCCTGTTTTCGTCTTATCCTTATTATATTGCGCATTGAAACGTTTAACAAAAAAACCTCCATCAATCAGAATAGCCACTTTTACAGGTGGAAAATTACTTTCTTTTTTAGACATAAATTAGTGGATTAAAAAACAAAAGCCCAAGGGTAGGCACATCCATTATTCGACAAGCAGCAACAGCAGGCTCTCGGATGTGCGTAGCCATGAGCATAATTCTGATGCAAAGATAAGAATTTTATATCAAACAACAATATTTATATTAATACTTTTACACATTTTGTGTTATATAACATTATCATGCGGTGTCCCATCAAGTCAAAGAACACTTGCAATCATACTTGCAACATTACTATATCAGCTTGAAACACTATTCGCCAATGTTGCAAGCACCATTCACCCTACCATTTTCGTGACCCCACGAAAATGATCCTAGAGCTATCAGTCGGCCACATCATACGCCGAAGTATTCGCATATACCTTGTACATGCAATTCGACAATCGCCTTCTTCCCTTCTTCCGACAACAAGTAGTCCACATCCTCCTTATTATCCTGGAACAGGTTTTCCGTAAGAACCGCCGGACACTTGGTGTGCTTCAGGATGTAGAGGTGCCCTTCCTTGTCAGGATCGCCATCACTCTCGTCTTTGCGCAACTTTAATCCCGCCCGTCCGGCAGCGTCATACAGGCATGTTGCCAGTTTGTCGGCTTTCGTCTTGCCAACAAATGTCCACGCTTCCCAGCCACGGGCGTTCATCCACTCCGCTCCACTTCCTGCAGCATTGCAGTGGATAGAAATCAAAATAGCCTCACTTGCTTTGTATTCATTCACTCGCTTGCATCGTTCAGCCAGTGGAACATCTACTTCTTCTCGCACAATGCGCTCGGCATCGAGACCATGCTTGCGGAGTTCATTCACAAGGCGTTCTGCAATCTCACGGGTGTAGGCGTATTCCAGCAGTCTTCCGTCGGGAGAACGCTTCCCGGCGGTGTTGCTTCCGTGGCCATTATCAATTAGGATTTTCATAATTCATTTCTTTTAGTTAATTTTGCAGCACATTGCTCTTCACTTCATGACTTGAGGGGCATGCTTCCAAGCAGGGGCTGTCCGCAGGGATAGTCCCTTTTCATTTCGTCTCATCCTTCGT
>NZ_JAULLJ010000033.1:0-38154 GCF_030518095.1 Bacteroides sp. ET489 | reverse complement strand
ATCCGCGTTCTTTTGAAAATGAAATCAGTTTGTTACCTTTGTCTTATCGTACAGTAGAATGCTCGAATTGAAGAGCTATAGAACTGTAACTGTAATAATGAAGATAGAAACGGTATTAGGTGTGTAAAAAATGATCAGCATGAAAAAACTCGCTAAAATTCTCCTCTTTTCTCTGTCGCTGCTCAGCATCAGTTTGTCGTCGTGCTCCGAAAACGAAGACAGCGTTCTGCCTATCGAACTGGCTTATGAAAGCCCGGACGTCGTGTTCGACAACGAGAATCCCCGTATGACGATGATGGGCTATGAAACGTCCGAACGCGTGCTGCTTATTCGTGGCGGGCAAGGCGAATACCGTGTGGAGAGTTCCAATAATGCAGTAGCAGAGGCTCGTTGCGAGGGCAATCGGCTGTTGGTCCGTCCCATAGGAGCAGGGAAGACGAATGTCATCATCCGCGACGAAAGCGGCTGTGACTATTGGTTGTCTGTGTCGGTAGGCTATCCGTTCTATAAGTATGCCGTGATAGACAACCGCGTGTCGTTGCAGGGCGAAGGCCTGACCGATGACGAAAAAAAGGCGTTGGAAAAGGAAATGCTGGAGGCACAGACCGGACCTGTCGTTTTGACAAGTTACGCCTTTGTCTATAAGAATGAAGCCAAAAGCGAAGGTACGCTCGTGCTCGGTTCTTCACATTACAGCTTCGATGCTTCGGCACAGGTCGTTGTACCCGAAGAGCCGTTGCAGGTCGACGTACGTACCGACGACGGTTTTGCCCGCAGCTTCTTCTTCGAAAGTTTTACGCCCGTACGTTTCTCGTCGGAAAACGGCAGTGTCTCCGACGAACTGTTTCTGAGCGAACGCAATGCCGGAGTTGCGCCCGCTACCCGTGACCTCGACCAGACACCTTATTTCCGTTGCTTCGTCTTCGACCGTACCGCGCAGTACAAGGAGCGCTATCCGGCTCTGGAGCGCGCCTGTTACCTGCAAATAGCGGTAGAACAGTATGTAGGGGTCACCACTGAGGACTGACCGGACGGTTTCCCCCTTTTCCCGCTGCAGGCTTCGTGCCTACAGCACGTATTGCACTTCCTTGAACAGGTAGCTGCGTTCCTTCCCGTTCTCGTCTTCCAGCACAAAGCGACCGTCCGCTTCGACGCGCAGCAGGCGGGCCTGGAAACGGCCGTCGGCATCCTCGTACGTGTGGTAGCCGCGGCGGCGGAACAGCGATCGGGCGTAGCGGGCATTCACTTCGTCGGCATAGGTTTGGGGATCTTCCATGCGCAGTCCTTCGTAGTAGATTTTCAGCCGTTTCAGTATGTGCGTCAGTATCTCCTCACGGTTCTGTTCCTTGCCGGTGATCTGCTTCAGCGAGACAGGGTTGGGAGCATCGCTGCGGAAAATCTCCTGATTTACGTTCAGCCCGATGCCACAGATGCAGCGGCTGATGCTGCGTCCCGTCAGTTCGTTCTCTATCAGCATGCCGCAAATCTTCTGTTCGCGGTAGTAGATGTCGTTGGGCCATTTGATGAAGAAGTCGTTCGACCACCGGTTCAGCTCTTCCTTGATGGCCAGCGAGGCTATCTGCGACAGGATGAACTGTCGGCGCGGCTCCAGAAAGGTGGGGTAGAGGACGACGCTGAACAGCAGGTTCTTGCCTTTCTCCGACTCCCAGCTGTTGCCGCGTTGCCCTTTGCCGGCCGACTGGAACTGGGCGGTTACGGTTGTGTACTCGGCAACGGACTCGGACTGTTCGTTGCACAATTGGCTCAGGTACTGATTGGTCGATACGGTCTCGTCGACGTCAATCATCGGAAACGTAAAGTTCTCAGGCAATGTTTTCATATTCGTTACGCGTTTTACGGTTGAATTTCTTGATTACTTCTTCGTAAGAGGAAATAGCTGTTTTCTATGTTCATGATTAATATGGTTATTCCCCTGCGTTTCAGAACAGAGGCGGGTAAAAAGCTTCTTTGATGTGTTCGATACGGAAGTTCTCTTTTTCGCCTACGGCAGTGATGATGTCGAATCGCACAGGAGCATCGATGCCGAAGTGCTTGATGTAGGCGTCGGCTGCTACCACGATGTGGCGTATCTTCTGCCAGTCCACAGCTTCGTGCGGCTCCTTGTAATCGGTGTTCCGGCGGGTCTTTACTTCTATCACCACCAGCTCGTTGTCCTTGGTTGCTACGATGTCCAGTTCCAGGTGGTTCTTGCGCCAGTTGCGGTGGAGTATCTCGTAGCCGTTCTTTTCGAGGTAGCTCACGGCTGCGTCTTCTCCGGCTTTGCCTAAGGTATTGTGCACTGCCATTTTTTCAGTTTTTGGTTCTTCCCCTACAAAATTAATCTTTTTTCTGCTTTGTATTTACAGAAGTAAAGCTAATTTTGCAGGAGAAATATGAGAAAGCGAGATAGAACCTGTGCCAAGTCCACGCCTCAGGAACCGAAACGCATGCAACGCATGGTGTGCCTGATGAGCGAGGAAGAGCTGCGGATTGTGGATAGTTATCTGCGTAAGTACAAGATAACGAACAAATCACGTTGGCTGCGCGAAACTGTGCTCGCTTTTATCCATAAAAACATGGACGAGGATTATCCCACACTGTTTGGCGAACACGACATGCGGCGGTAATTCTGTGCATTTTTATATTCTTCATTCTTCATTCCTCATTCTTCATTTCCTTATGGACGATACTTACTACATGAAGCAGGCCCTGGTCGAAGCGCAGAAAGCTGCCGAGCGGGGAGAAGTGCCGGTAGGCGCAGTCGTGGTGTGCAAAGACCGCATCATTGCGCGTGCCCATAACCTGACAGAAACCCTGACCGACGTCACCGCGCATGCCGAGATGCAGGCCATTACGGCGGCGGCCTCTTCGTTGGGCGGAAAGTATCTGAACGAATGTACGCTGTATGTCACGGTGGAACCGTGCGTGATGTGTGCGGGAGCCATCGGGTGGGCACAGACTGCCCGGCTGGTCTTTGGAGCTTCCGACGAAAAGAGAGGGTATCAGCGCTGTGCGCCTCAGGCATTGCATCCCAAGACGCAGGTGTCGCAAGGCGTACTGGCCGACGAGTGTGCCCGGCTGATGAAAGAATTCTTCTTGAACAAACGGCGCTGACAGGCGTACCGGATTATTCTTTTACTTCCTCGAAGTCGACGTATTCGCCGTCGTCTTTCGTGAAAATCTTTTTGCGTTTGAAGTGTATTTCCCCTTCTTCGGGGCTGATTCCTTCGTCGTTGTTGGTGCGCGAAGAAGTCTGTTGGTTGTTCCCGCCAAACGAATAGCCACCGCGGTGGTAGTTCTGGCCTGTTGTCTTCTTACGTCCGAAGCCGAACAGGCTGCGCACCAGTCCGCCAATGATACTGAGACCGATGAGCAGTATCGCTATGATGAGTATGAACAGGAATCCTATGAAATGTAACATGTGTATCGAAGTATTTAAGTTGTTTCTTTATACAACTGCTACTACAACAACCGTGCCAGACTAAAGTTCACGCTTTTTTCCGTCCTGTCAGCAGCGAAACGAAGATGTACCACACGATGCAGGTGGCAAATCCTTTCACTTGCAGCGTGGCAAGGAAAACAATGCAAAGTATCAGGAAGCTGAAACTTACTTTATTGTCTTTCCATGACAGATTCTTGAACTTGAGCGAGAACATGGGAATTTCCGAAACCAGCAGCCACGAGAACAGGCACACCAGTACCAGCAGGTAGAGCGGGTGGAAACTTTCGCTGACGAGCAGCGGATGATAGCCGGCTACCAGCGAAGCCCAAAACAGGGCATTGGCAGGAACGGGCAGGCCGATAAAGGAAGTGGTCTGGCGTGTGTCGTTGTTGAACTTTGCCAGTCGCAGGGCCGAAAACACTGCTATCAGAAAAGCGGCATACGGCAACCACGCTGCAACTCCTTCCATATAAGCCGGATAGTGCATTTCCTTGAACAGCGAGAAGACGATGAGCGAAGGAACCAGTCCGAAGCTGACATCGTCGGCCAGCGAATCCAGGTCTTTCCCGATGACGGAGTGAGCATTGAGCGCACGTGCGGCCATACCGTCGAAGAAGTCGAACACGGCACTGATGATGATGAAGAGAAGTGCCATTCCGTACTGTGCTTCGAAAGCCATCACACCGGCTATGCAGCCCGAGAACAGGTTCATGCAGGTCAGCGTGTTGGGGATATGGCGGGTAATGCGGTTTGCCATGATGTTACTGGTTTTATTTAAGTTTGGCTATCACGGTTTGGTTACCGGTAGTCAGTTGTCCTAATTTGACGAGGATTTCGGTGCCCAGCGGGAGATATACGTCCACGCGCGAACCGAATTTGATGAAGCCCATGTGTTCGTCGATGTAGCATTCTTCGCCCGGTTCGGCATAGGTCACAATGCGTCGGGCCATGGCACCGGCTATCTGGCGTGCCATTACTTCTACACCTTCGGGGGTTTCAATCACTACCATCGAACGTTCGTTGTCGGTGCTGGCCTTGGGCAGCCAGGCTTTCATGAACTTGCCGTTCTGGTGGCCTACCTTTTTGACAGTACCGTCTACAGGGTACCAGTTGGCATGTACGTTGACGAGGCTCATAAAGATAGAGACCATGATACGGCGGTCGTGGAAGTATTCCGTTTCTTCCACTTCTTCAATCACTACTACTTTGCCGTCGGCCGGGGCTACGACTACCTTTTCGGTGTCGCCACCAAACAGACGGATCGGGCAGCGGAAGAAGTTCACCAATATACCATATACTATAAGGCTGATAGTTGCAACGATGTAGAAGGGTATTTTGCATTCCAGTCCGAAATACAAGCCGGCATTGAGTACGAGCAGCAACAGAAAACTGCCTACCAATGTGTGTGTTCCTTCACGGTGAATACGTATCTTTTTAAGTTTTTTTAGTCGGACCATTTACCTTCGTTTATATTTTATACTAAAATTATCTGCAAAAATAGGCTTATTTTGAAAATCTAACAAGAAAAAACAAGCAGAAATGCAAGTGTTGATAACTTTTAGGGGAATATTTTTGTTAGATGTTTCATTGATTGTACTTTTATGCGTTCAATATAAAAGAATGTTTGTATGCAGGATTTTGTTCATCTACACGTTCATACCCAGTATTCGCTTCTTGACGGACAAGCCAGTGTCAGCCGTCTGGTAGACAAGGCCATGAAGGATGGCATGAAGGGAATTGCCGTGACCGACCACGGAAATATGTTCGGCATCAAGGAGTTCACCAACTATGTCAACAAGAAGAATGGCGGGCCGAAAGGAGAAATCAAGGACCTGAAGAAGAAAATGGCCGATATTGAGAGCGGCAAGGAGGAATGCGAGGACAAAGAAGCAGCGCTGGCCGATTGCCGTTCCAAGATAGCCGAGGCTGAAAGCCGCATCTTCAAACCCATCATCGGCTGCGAGATGTACGTGGCGCGCCGTACGATGGATCTGAAGGAAGGTAAGCAGGACCAGAGCGGTTATCACCTGATTGTACTGGCCAAGAACGAGAAGGGATATCACAACCTGATCAAACTGGTGTCGCGTGCCTGGACAAAAGGATACTACATGCGTCCGCGTACCGACCGTAGCGAGCTGGAGAAGTATCACGAAGGACTGATTGTCTGTTCGGCCTGCCTGGGAGGCGAGGTGCCCAAGAAGATCACCAACGACCGGCTGGAAGAGGCCGAGGAAGCCATCCGCTGGTATAAGAATCTGTTTGGCGACGATTACTACCTGGAACTTCAGCGGCACAAGGCGACGGTGCCCCGTGCCAATCACGAAGCCTATCCGTTGCAACAGAAAGTGAATGCCAAACTGCTGGAGTTCGCCAAAAAGTATGACATCAAAGTGATCTGTACCAACGATGTTCACTTTGTGGACGAAGAGAACGCCGAGGCGCACGACCGTCTGATCTGCCTCAGTACGGGCAAAGACCTGGACGACCCCACCCGCATGCTCTACACCAAACAGGAGTGGATGAAGACCAAGGCCGAAATGAACGCCCTGTTCGAGGACGTGCCCGAAGCCTTGTCGAATACGTTGGAGATTCTCGATAAAGTGGAATTTTACTCTATCGACCATCCTCCCATCATGCCGACCTTTGCCATTCCCGAGGAGTTCGGCACTGAAGAAGAATATCGCAAGAAATATACCGAAGAAGACCTCTTCAACGAGTTCACCCGCAACGAGAACGGTGAAGTGGTGCTCGACGAAGAAGCTGCCAAAGCCAAAATCAAGCGTTTGGGCGGCTACGAGAAACTGTACCGTATCAAGCTGGAAGCCGACTATCTGGCAAAGCTGGCTTTCGACGGTGCCAAACGCCTGTATGGCGACCCGTTGAGCGAGGAGGTGAGGGAACGGCTTGTATTCGAGCTGTACATCATGAAGACGATGGGTTTCCCCGGCTACTTCCTCATCGTGCAGGACTTTATCAACGCTGCCCGTACCCAATTGGGCGTTTCCGTCGGTCCGGGACGTGGTTCGGCGGCTGGTTCGGCTGTGGCCTACTGTCTGGGTATCACGAAAATCGACCCTATCCAGTATGACTTGCTGTTCGAGCGTTTCCTCAATCCCGACCGTATCTCCTTGCCCGATATCGATGTGGACTTCGATGATGACGGACGTGGCGAAGTGCTGCGCTGGGTGACCGAGAAGTACGGACAGGAAAAAGTGGCTCACATCATCACCTACGGTACGATGGCTACGAAGATGGCCATCAAGGATGTGGCGCGTGTGGAGAAGCTGCCGTTGTCCGAGTCGGACCGCCTGTGTAAGCTGGTGCCCGACAAGATTCCCGACAAGAAACTGAACCTGCCCAATGCCATCGCCTACGTGCCCGAGTTGCAGGCTGCCGAGGCATCGCCCGACCCGCTGGTGCGCGAAACCATCAAATATGCCAAGATGCTCGAAGGCAATGTGCGCGGAACCGGTGTACATGCGTGCGGAACCATCATCTGCCGTGACGACATCACCGACTGGGTGCCTGTCAGCACGGCCGACGACAAAGAAACGGGCGAGAAGATGCTCGTCACTCAGTACGAAGGCTCCGTCATCGAGGATACGGGACTTATCAAGATGGACTTCCTCGGTCTGAAGACGCTGTCCATCATCAAGGAGGCGGTAGAGAACATCCGCCTGCACCGCGGACTGAAGCTGGATATAGACAAGATATCGATTACCGACCCTGCCACTTATCAGCTGTATTGCGACGGTCGTACCATCGGAACGTTCCAGTTCGAGTCGGCGGGTATGCAGAAGTACCTGCGCGAGTTGCAACCTAGTACGTTCGAGGACCTCATCGCCATGAACGCCCTGTATCGTCCGGGACCTATGGACTACATTCCCGACTTCATCGACCGTAAGTGGGGCCGTAAGCCTATCGAATACGATATTCCCATCATGGAGAAATACCTGAAGGACACGTACGGCATCACCGTCTACCAGGAGCAGGTGATGTTGTTGTCGCGTTTGCTGGCCGACTTCACCCGTGGTGAGTCCGATGCACTCCGTAAGGCGATGGGTAAGAAGCTGCGCGACAAGCTGGACCACATGAAGCCGAAGTTCATCTCCGGCGGACAGAAAAACGGTCACGACCCGAAAGTGCTCGAAAAGATATGGGCCGACTGGGAAAAGTTTGCTTCGTATGCGTTCAACAAGTCGCATGCCACGTGCTACTCGTGGGTGGCTTACCAGACTGCCTACCTGAAGGCCAACTATCCTGCCGAATACATGGCGGCCGTGATGAGCCGAAGCCTGTCGGACATCACCACCATCACCAAGCTGATGGACGAATGCAAGGCAATGGGCATACAGGTGCTGGGTCCGGACGTAAACGAAAGTAACCTGAAGTTCACCGTCAACCCCGAAGGCAACATCCGCTTCGGACTGGGTGCCGTGAAGGGTGTGGGCGAGGGCGCCGTGCAGAGCATCATGGACGAACGTGCCAAAGGCGGGCCTTTCAAAGGTATCTTCGACTTTGTGCAGCGCGTCAACCTGAATGCCTGCAACAAGAAAAACATCGAATGTCTGGCACTGGCGGGCGGTTTCGACAACTTCCCCGAACTGAAGCGTGAACAATACTTTGCCGTCAACTCGAAGAACGAAGTCTTCATCGACACACTGGTGCGTTACGGCAACCGCTATCAGCTGGACAAGGCGGCAGCCGCCAATTCGCTGTTCGGCGGTGAGAATGTGGTGGAGATTGCCACTCCCGAAATTCTGCCGGCCGAACGGTGGAGCGACTTGGATCGCCTGAACCGCGAGCGCGAACTGGTGGGCATCTATCTGTCGGCTCATCCGCTGGACGAATATGCAGTAGTGCTGGAACACGTGTGTAACACGCACATGGCTGAACTGGACGACAAAGCCTCGCTCGTAGGGCGCGAAATCACCATGGGTGGCATTGTCACCTCCGTACGCCGTGGCATCAGCAAGAACGGAAATCCTTACGGCATCGCCAAGATTGAAGACTACTCGGGTTCGGCCGAACTGCCTTTCTTTGGCAACGACTGGGTGACCTATCAGGGGTATCTGGGCGAGCGTACCTTCCTCTTCATCAGGGCGCGCTGCCAGCCCAAGCAATGGAGGCAGGACGAACTGGAGCTGAAAATCACTTCGATGGAACTGCTGCCCGACGTGAAGGAGAAACTGATTAACAAGATAACCATCGTCATCCCGCTGGATGCCCTCAACACGGCCCTCATCACCGAACTGGCCGAGCTGACCAAGGAGCATCCGGGCAATACGGAGCTGTACTTCAGGGTGCGCGACACGGATACGAAGCAGACACTCGACCTCGTTTCGAGGCCTGTCAGGTTGTCGGTAGGGCGTGAGTTAATTTCTTATTTAAAAGAACGTCCGGAGCTTGACTTCCGGATAAATTAGCTATCTTTGTTTCACGAAGATAGGATGCGGTTCGGTAATGTCAAGCCCAAAAGTAAACCTTGGGCTTGATATTACGCTCACCTTTCCTTATCTTTGCCACCACTAATATCAATTTCATACAATTAAATTATTTGTAACTATGGCTTTAGAAATTACAGACAACAATTACAAGGAACTGTTGGCCGAAGGCAAACCGGTTGTGATAGACTTCTGGGCTCCGTGGTGCGGACCCTGCAAGATGGTAGCTCCCATCATCGAGGAACTGGCTACCGAATACGAAGGCAAGGTAATCATCGGCAAGTGCGACGTGGACGAGAACTCGGACATGCCCGCCGAATTTGGCATACGCAACATCCCCACCGTACTTTTCTTCAAGGAAGGCAAGCTGGTGGACAAGCAGGTAGGTTCGGCTCCGAAACCGACTTATGTGTCGAAAATCGAAGCACTGCTGTAACATCCGTATCAGACAACTGACGTTAAACCTCTAAATTCATACATTATGGGACTGGAAGACGATTTCTTGAAACAGGATGCAGACGATGAGAAGACCATCGAGTACATCAAAAACTATCTGCCGCAAGAGCTGAAGGAGAAGTTCTCCGACGATGAGTTCTATTATTTCCTCGACTTGATTGACGAGTATTATTCGGAGAGCGGCATTCTGAATGCGACTCCCGACGACGAGGGATACATCGACATCGACCTGGAGAAGGTTGTGGACTACATCGTCAAGGAGGCCCGTAAGGATGAAATGGGTGAATACGATCCCGAAGAGATTCTCTTCATCGTCCAGGGCGAATTGGAGTATACCGAATCGCTGGAAGATGAAGACTGATCCCGCTTCCGCAAGCCGGAAACGGTGGTGAGGAAATGCTGAGGGAGGGCGTACCGGAACAAAAGTATTTTAAGCTCTCTTCCTTCGGGAAGGAGGAGTCCCCGATAGGGGGAGGTGGTAGGTGAAAACATAAAGTATGGATATACGATGTGTCGTAACAACCTACCACCCCGCCCGTTGGGCACCCCTCCTTCCCGAAGGAGGGGAGTCTGATGATACCACTTGGTTTCGTTGCGCTCTCCCTCTTTTTTGCCCCCTCGGAGAATGCTGTCTATAAGGCAGTTGTGGGACACTTGCACGGCTCGCGAGCAACACTTGTACGGCTCGCGAGCCGTGCAAGTGATACAGACGAGCGACACAAGTGTCCCACAAACGGTCTGCCGGAGCCGCTTTACTTGATGTTTTCGCGGATCTTCGTCAGGTATTTCTTCATGCCTTCAGCATCCTTGTTGGTGATGATTTCCAACAGCTGCTTCAGCTCGACGCGGATATTCTCGACTTGTGCCGGCGTGCGCGGGTTGAAGAGGATTTCCTGCAGCAGGTAGTCGTCTTCGTTCAGCAGTCCCTGAGCAATGGCCATGTGCTTCTTGAAGGTGGTGCCCGGTGCTTCCTGATGCTTCATCACGGCTGCAAAGACGAAAGTCGAAACGAAGGGGATGGACAGCGAGTAAGCCACCGTCTCGTCGTGCTCGTCGAAGGTGTATTCGAAGATGTTCAGCTTCAGCGTCTGATACAGGTCCTTAAAGAAGATGCGCCCCAGGTGATCGCCTTCGGTGATGATGATGGCGTTCTCCGTATTCAGGTGGTTGAGGCTGGCGAACGTGGGTCCGAACATGGGGTGGGTGGACACGTAGCGGAAGCCGCTTTCCTGATAGAATTTTTTCAACCCGGTCTTCACCGAAGCGATGTCGCTCAGGATGCAGTCCTTGGGCAGTACGGGCAATACCTGGCGGAAGGCGTCGAGGGTGTATTTCACCGTGGCGGCGTTGATCACTAGCTCGGGTTCAAACTCTTTTATCTCGTCCAGCGTGGTAAAGCGGTAGGTGTTGTAGACAAAGCGCAACTGGTGCGGGTTGACGTCGAACACGGCCGTCTCGTGCTGGAAACTCAGTACGTCGTTGAAGAAGGAGCCCATCTTGCCGGCTCCGAGGATTAATATTCTCATAATATAAGCCTCACCCTCGTCCCCTCTCCCAAGGAGAGGGGGGGAGTGGGATGTTTTAAGGCCTCACTCTTTCTCCTTGCTCCCAAAGAGAGGGGAGAGTGAGGCGGACATTATACATAATTTTATGGTTGTACAGTTGTATTATCAGCCGGAGCATTCTTCTTCCTTCTCCCTCTCCTTGGGAGAGGGTTGGGGTGAGGCTCCTTATTTATTAATGATTTCCATCTGCTGCCTTACACTCTCCTCGTGGATAGCTTCGAATACTTTCTTGATGAATTCCGAATCCATACCACAGAGGGCACCTTGCGAGCCGCGCTTTTCGAGGATTTCGTTGTAGCGGCCGGTCTGAAGGATGGTCATGCCGTGCTCCTTCTTGTAAGTACCTATTTCGCGAGCCACCCGCATACGCTTGGCCAGTTCCTGAATCAGGTTGTCGTCGCACTCGTCAATCTGCTTGCGCAGTTCGGCCAGGTTTTCGGTGCTCTGGTTGGTTTCGCGGATGACGAGCAGATTCAGTATGTAGTCCAGAATGTCTGGCGTCACCTGTTGTGCGGCGTCGCTCCAGGCAGCATCCGGATTGCAGTGGCTCTCTACGATGAGGCCGTCGAAACCCAGGTCCATGGCCTGCTGACACAGCGGTGCCACGAGTTCGCGCTTACCGCCGATGTGGCTGGGGTCACACAGAATAGGCAGGTTGGGGATGCGGCGGCGCAGTTCGATGGGGATGTGCCACTGGGGCAGATTGCGATAAATCCGCTTATCGTATGCCGAGAATCCGCGGTGGATGGCTGCCAGACGTTTCAGTCCGGCCTGGTTGATGCGCTCCAGGGCACCGATCCACAGTTCGAGGTCAGGATTGACGGGGTTCTTCACCAGCACGGGAATGTCCACACCGCGCAATGCGTCGGCTATCTCCTGCATGGCAAAGGGGTTGGCTGTGGTGCGTGCGCCTATCCACAGGATGTCGATGCCGGCCTTCAGTGCCTCGAATACATGTTTGGCGGTAGCTACTTCGGTAGCGACGTACATGCCTGTTTCTTTCTTCACTTCCTTGAGCCATGCCAGGCCTTCTACGCCGATGCCTTCGAAGCCTCCGGGTTTGGTGCGCGGCTTCCAGATGCCGGCACGGAATATTTTGATTCCCTTATCTGCCAGTAGTTTGGCAGTGTTCATTACTTGTTCTTCTGTTTCGGCGCTGCACGGACCTGCAATCACCAAGGGACGTTTGTCGTCGACGCCCGGGAGGGCAATCTTTTCTAATTCGAGTTCCATAACGATTGAATTAAGCATGATGAATGAAGAATTTATCTGCGGTGGCATTCTCGTTCTTACGGATTCATCATTGTAGGTTCTTATGTTTATTAATTGTTTCTGTGGTTTACGAATGAAGCAGTCTAAAATTCTCCGTTCTTCATTCTTCACTCTTCATTTTCTTTATTCTCTCCAATGCTTCCGCCAGTTTGGCATCCTTGCAGCAGAGCGAGATGCGGATGTAGCGTGCACCGTTCGAGCCGAAGATGAAGCCGGGAGTGATGAAGACACGGGCCTCGTGCAGCACGCGTTCGGTCAGCTCTTCCACATCCTTGTACCGGTCGGGGATGCGTCCCCAGAGGAACATGCCTACCTGACGTTCGTCGTAGGTGCAGCCCAGTGTGTGCATGATTTCTCCGGCCAGTTGGCGGCGGTTGCGGTAGTTGCAGTTGTTACCTTCGTACCAGTCGGCATCGGCGTCGAGGGCAGTGGCGGCGGCCAGCTGCATGGCGCGAAACATACCGCTGTCGATGTTGCTCTTTACCTTCAGCACCCATTGCACGAATTGCGGGTTCGAGGCTAGCATACCGATACGCCAGCCGGGCATGTTGTGGCTCTTGCTCATCGAGTTGAATTCGATGCAGCAGTCCTTGGCACCCGGCACGCTGAGGATGCTCAGCGGATGGTCGTTCAGGATGAAGCTGTAGGGATTGTCGTTCACGATGATGATTCCACGGCGGCGGGCAAAGTCAACCAGACGTTCGTACAGTTCGGGTGTGGCGGGTGCGCCGGTCGGCATGTTGGGATAGTTGGTCCACATCAGCTTGACGCGGCTTGTATCCATGGCTTCCAGCTGTTCCCAGTCGGGCATCCAGCCGTTGTCCTCGCGCAGGTTGTAATTCACCACTTCGGCTCCCAGAATCTTGCTTAGTGACGTATAGGTAGGGTAGCCGGGATTGGGCACCAGTACCTGTTCGCCGGGGTTGACGAAAGCCAGTGTGACGTGCAGGATACCTTCTTTCGAACCGATCAGCGGTTGTATCTCGGTCTTTGGGTCCAGTTCCACGCCGTACCAGCGCTTGTACCATGCGGCAAAGGCCGAGCGTAGTTCGGGGATGCCTACGTAGGGCATGTAGCCGTGACCGTCGGGGTTCTGGGCAGCTTCGCACAAGGTACGGATGGTCTGTTCGGAGGGCGGCATGTCGGGGCTTCCGATACCCAGACTGATAACGTCCATTCCCTGGGCATTCATCTGTGCCACTTCCTTCAGCTTGCGCGAGAAGTAGTATTCGCTGACGGAAGACAACCTGTCCGCCGGCCTGTAACTCGTAGCTTGTAGCTCCTTACTCGTAGCTCGTAACCTATTACTCGTAGCTCGTAGCTCACTACTCGTAGCTGTATCACAGTGTAGATTTTCCTTCTTCATATTCTCCCAGTATTTTAAGTTCTTTGGTCAGCGGTGTAATGGCCGCGATGGATTGTTTGTATTTCAGTACATTGTCGAACACGACATCTACATAGAATTGGTATTCCCATTCCCGTCCGATGATGGGCAGCGACTGTATCTTCGTCAGGTTGATGCGGTAGAACGACAGGATGGACAACACTTGCGACAGGCTTCCTTCGGTGTGAGGCAGGGTGAATACGATGCTTGCCTTGTTCACCTCGTGCGAGCGGTGGCGGTTCAGTTCGTCTACCTGCCAGGGGTCGGCCACTACTAGGAAACGGGTGAAGTTGTGCTTGTTTGTCTCAATGCCTTCCTGCAATACTTTCATGCCATACAGTTCGGCTGCTGCTTTCGAGCAGATAGCTGCGTGTCCTTTCAGGTGTTCCTTCTGGATGATTTCGGCACTGCGGGCGGTGTCTTCGCCTTCCACAACTTTGATGTTAGGATGCTGGCTGAGGAAATCGCGGCATTGCATCAGTGCGATGGGGTGCGAGTTGACTTCGGTGATGTCGTTCCAGTCCTCTTCGGGCAGGCAGACAAAGCTGTGCGAGATGCGCAGTTTGTGTTCGCCGATGATTTGCGTGCCGCTTTGCCGCAACAGTTCGTTGTTGTGAAGCAGGCTTCCGGCAATGGTGTTTTCAATGGCCAGCATACCAATCACTTGGCTGTCCTGGCGAATGGACTTGAATACGTCCTCGAATGTAGCGCAGCATATCAGTTCGATGTCTTCACCTTCGAAGTATCGGTGGGCTGCAATGTCGTGGAAGGAACCCAATGTTCCCTGAATGGCTATTCTTTTCATAAGTCTGTACTGTAACAAAAAATCCCGCTTCCAAACATGGGAGCGGGATTCATATCTTTAACTTTAAGTTCTTAATTCAGTTCTTAAGCGTCACTGTCACTTGACACATACAAACTCCCGCTCTACTTTGTTGCTAAAGTAAAAGTAAAAGAAGAAGTAATATGCGTAAGTAAACAGATTCATGCTTTTGTTCTCTTTTTGTTTTTAATTATGGGGCAAAAGTAATACTTTTCTTTTAAAAGCAAACAATATTCCATGTTTTTTTTGAAAAGAGTATCAAAATTACTTTTTTAGTACCAGAACGTCCACTTGTACGGGACGGTGGTCCGAAGCAGTGGTCTCAGGCAAGACATTTTGTTGCAACACCTTGAAGTCACATTCATTTGCGGTATACCCATAGATGTAGTCAATACAGTGGTCGGGACGGTCGGCTGGGAACGTATATGCGGTGGTATCGCTCAGTGTGGTGAAGTGCCGATTCAGTTCCTGCTGAGGCTTTTCATTGGGACGGGAGTTCATGTCGCCTGCCAGCAGTACTGGTTTGTGGTGGTACTTTTCTACTATTTTCAGAATCTCCCGTACAGATGCCAGCTGGTCTTCGGGCGTTAGCGATAAGTGGGTGGCGCAGAACACATAGTCCTTAAATTCGGCCACGAGCATGGTTCGCTGTTCTTCGCGTCCGGGCATAGGTATTTTCTTGTAACTCAACGGCTGTTCTTTGGACAACAAGCCGATGCCGTAACTTCCCCCTTGAAAGGGAATGGCAGATACAAAAATACCGTGCATGCCGGTGAATGTTTCCAGTTCTTTTAAGGCATAGACACCATCGTTACGTTGAGTCATGCTGTCCAGTTCCTGCAGAGCCACTACGTCGGGATCAGCTTGCTTGATGACTTCTGCTATACGGTTGTAATCGCGAACGTTGTCCAGCCCAATGCAGTTGTGTACATTGTAGGACATGACACGCACGGGTATTATATCCTGTCCGCAGGAGCAAAGTCCGCAGCACAAGGCAAGAGTGTAAGCCAGTAAATGTTTCTTCATGGATACGCTTGTTTAAATTGTAGCACCATGGTCGGCCGGATAGACAACTCCCCATTCGGCCCGCAGCTGGTCGAGCAGGCGCATGATGGCCAGTGTTTCGGCATGAGGCATGGCTGTGGGTTCCAGTTTTCCTTTGCGTAGGTCATCGATGCAGGCCTGTACTTCGTACTCGTAACCGCTGATTTGGGGCGGGCAATCGTAGATCTTCACCAGTTGGTGGTCTGCATTGTAGATGGCTGCCTGGTGTGGGTTGTTGATGTTGTCTACTATGATGTATCCTTTATCGCCCGAGATGATGCCCTGGCGGTTGTTGGCGCAGCTCACCGTAGCTTGTAGAGCTGCCATTTTGCCGTCGGCATAGCGGAAAGAAATGCTTTCCTGGATATCTACGCCATATTCGTTCTTCACGCAGTGCGACTGTATGTCTGCGATGTCGGTACCGAAAACCATGCGTGCAAAGTTGATGGGATAGACACCGAGGTCGAGCAGGGCACCTCCGCACAGCTCGGGTTTGGCTATGCGCTCCTTGTTGGCGACGGGATAGCCCAGGCTGGCTGTAAGCATGTCCGGTTTGCCGATGATGCCGCTGTGAGCCAGCTCGCGTATAGTGGTCGAGAAAGGCATGTAGCGTGTCCAGATGGCTTCGGCAATGTACACCTGTTGCTCTTTGGCCAGTTGCAGCAGACTTTCTGCTTCGCGGGCATTGGCAGTAAAGGCTTTCTCGCACAGAACCGCTTTGCCGTGCAGGATGCAGAGCCGGGCATGTTCATAATGATGCGAATGCGGCGTAGCTACGTATACAAGGTCGATTTCCGGGTTGGCAACCATTTCTTCGTACGAGCCGTAGGCGTGTTTGAAGCCCCATTCTTTGGCAAAGGCCTGGGCACGTTGGAGGTCGCGTGCGGCAACGGCGTAACAGTTGACATCCTTCATCTGTTGCAAGGTAGCAGCCATTTTGGTAGCTATTCCTCCTGCTCCCAATATTGCAATATTGTTTTTTACTTTACTCATCGTCTTTTCTGTTAGTTTTATGATAATGGGCTTATACCTTTTGTTTCTTTCTTTATATAGTTCTATTAGCTCAGAAGGGCGCATATTTTTTCCCAGTTAGGGAAAAATATTTCCCCAGTTAGGGAAAGTTTTTTTGCTAACTGGGAAAAAATGGGCCTTACAGCCCCAATATATCCGTCTGTCGTCCGCCGGGCTGGTTATTGTACTGGCCGTTGAAAGCTTCACTTTCCTTAGGGTTCAGTTCAAGTTCCTTTTTCATGTCCTCGGTGGCACCTTCCTTGTCGCCGTTCAGCAGCTTGGCGCGTCCGCGTTCGTGATAGGCCTGCACGAAGTTGGGATTCAGGTCGATGGCTTCGTCGAAGAGGGCAATGGCTTCGGTCAGTTTCTTTTGTCCGATGTACAGTTGGCCCAGGTAGAGGAAACCTTGTTCGTTGAAAGGATTCAGTTCGGTGACGTGGGTGTAGTCGGCTTCGGCTCCGTCAGTGTCGCCATTGGCTTCTTTTATTTTGCCACGCAGCAGGAGAGCACTTTCGTCCTCATCGTTCTGTGTCAGGATGGCTTCGATGTCTTCCATAGCCTCTTTGTATTGGTGCATTTTGGCCAAGGCTTCGGCACGCATCAGGCGGGCTTCGGTGAAGTCGTCTTTCAGTACGATGGCTTTGGTCAGGTGGGCGATGCACATCAGGTCGTCTCCCTGTCCGTTGTTGGCCTTGCCCAGCAGATAGTGAGCCATGGCGTTGCCTTCTTCGATGGAGATGGCTTTCTGTGCGGCTTCGGCCATGGCAGGATAGTCTTCCAGCATGTAGCACACGTTGGCCAGTGTGAGGTAGGTGGCTGTATGATTGGCTTCGTGCTGGATCATGGTTTCCAGCAGACGGCGTGCTTCTTCCAGCTGGTTGGTCTGGATGTAGACCTGTGCCAGGTAGCTCATGGTTTCGAAATCGTCCTGCAGCTTCAGGGCTTCGGTAAAGCATTTGATGGCATAGTCGGTGCGTCCCATGCGCTGGGCACGCATTCCGTCGTACTTGAATATCTCAAAGTTTTTCTGGTCGTTTTTTTGTTTTTCCGCTTCCGGGTTTTCGGGCTTGCCGGAGAAAAAAGATTTGAAGAATCCCATGGTTATCTTTGCTTTTAAGTGTTACAATGTTTGAAAACGCCCTCTTGTTTTGGCACTTTCGTCTGAGGAACCTGCAGCTGTCTGCCTTCGGAACTTTGCAGAAGGAGGAACGGCAGTTTCTTTCGTGAAACAAAAATAGTGCAAATCGGGTGCAAATAAAAATTTATTGTCAGGTTTCTGCATCCGATTCGCAGGCTTGCGTCGGAAGTAGGCTTGCGGAGGGCCGGAAAGTTATTGGCAGATGGTGGCTTTTCCGGTAGTTCCGGGTTGTAGCTGTAGCATACCGTTGACGGCAAAGATACGCTGCTCGTCCAACAACTGTTGCAGGGCTTCGGTAGCATCTTCGCGACTGATGTTGAGTCTTTCGGTAATGGCCGACGGAGGTAACGGACCTTCGGCTAGCAGTTGCAGGATGGACTGGTGCAGCTGATCGGGCGCATCGTCGAAAGAGCCTTTCTTGTGGCGGAGTCTGATACACGTGTCGCACTGTCCGCAGTTGTGTTCGTTCTTCTCGCCGAAGTAGTAGAGCAGCATGCGGCTGCGGCATATCAGGTCGTTTTCAACATACTCCAGCATGTACTCGATGCGGTCCTCGTAGCGGCGTTTCCGTTCTTCGTAGACGGAGGGAGGAATATGAATCTGGCTGATGTCCATCCGCTCGCGCGTATATATTATATAAGGTATCTTTTTCTGCGGAATGTAGCTGACGATGTGAAGTTGCGCCAGACGTATCAACGCTTCGTACACTTGCCGGCGGGTGAGGCCGGTGCGCGTGGCCAGCGAATCTTCGCTGATGAAGGCGTAGTCGGTGAACAGACCTGTATACGAGCGAAGGATAATCTGTATCAGGCGGTCGGTCTCGTCGCCCAGTCCGCGGAGTTTGTACAGCTCGTCGCGTCGCACGGTGAAGAGCAGGCGCGAGGCGTTGTCCTGTTCGTCGGTGTACTCTAGGTAGCCGGCCTGGGTCAGTATCTTCAAGGCACTGTCCACGGGTACGGGGAAGTACTTGAACTTGCGGCAGAAGTCCTCGATGTCGAACTCGCGCACACAGTCCTGCCCGTCGCCCATCGCCATCTGGTAGTAGTATTGCAAGTGTTCGTAAACGTCCTTGATGTAGTCTTTCTCGGGGAAGGTATCGGGCACGCGTTTGCGCAGCGCGGCTTTGTCGGACCGGGCGTAGAGGATGACGGCATAGGCTTTCTGTCCGTCGCGTCCGGCACGACCGGCTTCCTGAAAGTAGGCTTCGACGGAGTCGGGCAGGTCGAGGTGGATGACCAGACGTACGTCAGGCTTGTCGATGCCCATGCCGAAGGCGTTGGTGGCTACCATGACACGGCTTTCGCCCGTCTGCCAGCGGTGTTGGCGGATGTCTTTGGCGGCGTCGTCCAGTCCGGCGTGATAGAAGTCGGCGGTGATATGTTCGTTGTTTAGTAGTTCGGCGGTCTCGCGGGTGCGGCGGCGGTTGCGCACGTAGACGATGGCGCTACCCTCCATGCGGCGCAGGATGTGCAGCAGTTCGGCGGTCTTGTTCTCGGTGTGGCGGACGATGTAGGCCAGATTCTCGCGTTCGAAACTCATGCGGAAAACGTTTTCGCGGCGGAAATGGAGGCGTGCCTGTATGTCCTTTACCACTTCGGGGGTGGCGGTAGCGGTGAGTGCCAGCACGGGGACGCCGGGTAGCAGGTCGCGCACTTCGGCTATCTTCAGGTAGGCGGGACGGAAGTCGTAGCCCCATTGCGAGATGCAGTGGCTTTCGTCGACGGTGATCATGCTGATGTGCATCTTGCGCAGTTTGGTGCGGAAGATGTCGGTGCCGAGCCGTTCGGGCGAGATGTAGAGGAACTTGTAGTTGCCGAAAATGCAGTTTTCGAGGGCGGTGACAATGGCCTGCCGGTCCATACCCGAGTAGATAGCAAGTGCCTTGATGCCCCGTTTGCGCAGGTTCTGCACCTGGTCTTTCATCAGGGCTATCAAGGGGGTGACGACAAGACACAACCCTTCCTGTGCCAGGGCAGGCACCTGGAAGGTGATGGATTTGCCGCCGCCGGTAGGCATCAGTCCCAGCGTGTCGTTGCCCTCGCTGATGCTGCGGATGATGTCTTCCTGTATGCCGCGGAAGGAGTCGTATCCCCAGTACTGTTTCAATATCTGGTAGTAGACGGGCGCTAGCATACGGTTGCCGGACTATGGGTTATAAATGGTTTCACAAGGGCTCAGTTGGGCTTGATGTCTTCGATCTGAAGCTGTACTTCGCCGCGCTTGTGGGTATTCTCCTCGATGGTGTAGCAGATGTCGAACGAGCGCTTGGTCTTGATGAAGCGCACGTGCGAGCTTTGTCCGAAGGCAATGCCGTTCATCACGTTGTTCGACTTGTTGTCCACCAGTTCCAGCTTGATGTGCTCCTGGTCGCGTCCCACTACCTTGCTGGTGCCATAGTCGTAGACGTTGTGCGTACAGAATATGGGCTTGGTATTCTCGGGACCGAAGGGGTTGAACTTCTTCAGGTCGTTGAAGAAGCGGGGCGTGATGTCCTTGAAGTCGATTTCAGCGTCGATGTCGATGATGGAGCTCATCTGTTCGGGACGGATGTTCTGCGCCACAAACTCTTCGAACCGCCGGGTGAAGAGGGGAACATTCTCTACCTTCATCGAGAGGCCGGCCGCATAGGTGTGCCCGCCAAAGTTTTCGAGCAGGTCGCGGCAGTATTCGATGGCTTTGTAGACGTCGAAACCCGATACGGAGCGTGCCGAACCGGTGGCCAGGTCGTTGGTCCGTGTCAGCACCACGGCGGGGCGGAAGTAGATTTCGGTGAGGCGCGAAGCCACGATGCCGATGACTCCCTTGTGCCAGGCTTCGTTGTAGAGAACGATGGAGTGGCGGTCGGCCAGTCCGTCGAGTCCGGAGACGATGGCGTTGGCCTCTTCGGTCATGCTCTTGTCGAGGTCCTTGCGGGTCTCGTTGTATTGGTTGATTTGTCCGGCTTTTTCGAGGGCAGCGGAGAAGTCTTTCTCGGTGAGCAGGTCGACGGCTTCCTTACCGTTCTGTATGCGTCCCGACGCGTTGATGCGAGGACCTATCTTGAAGACGATGTCGCTGACGGTGATTTCCTTGTCGGCCAGTCCGCACACGTCGATGATGGCCTTCAGCCCGACGCTGGGGTTGCTGTTCAGCTGCTTCAGGCCGTGGAAGGCCAGTATGCGGTTCTCGCCCATGATGGGGACGATGTCCGAAGCGATGCTGACGGCCACAAGGTCGAGCAAGGGGATGAGGTGGTGGAACTCGATGCCGTTGCTGATGGCAAACGCCTGCATGAACTTGAATCCTACGCCGCAGCCCGAGAGGTGCTCGTAGGGGTAGGTGTTGTCGAAGCGTTTGGCGTTGAGTATGGCTACAGCAGGTGGCAGCACGTCATCGGGCACGTGATGGTCGCAGATGATGAAGTCGATGCCTTTCTCGCGGGCATAGGCTATCTCGTCCACAGCCTTGATGCCGCAGTCGAGCACGATGATGAGTTTGACGCCCGTCTCCACGGCGTAGTCCACTCCTTTGTAGGACACCCCGTAACCTTCGTTGTAGCGGTCGGGGATGTAATAGTCGATGTTCGAGTAGAACTGTTGAATAAACTTGTAGACCAGTGCCACGGCTGTGGTGCCGTCTACGTCGTAGTCTCCGTAAATCAGTATCCTTTCTTTCTTTCCCATTGCCTTGTTCAGGCGCGCTACGGCCACGTCCATGTCTTTCATCAGGAAGGGGTCGTAGAGTTCGGGCAGTTGTGGGCGGAAGAATTTCCGTGCGGCGGCAGCCGTCGTTATTCCCCTTTCCACGAGCAGTCGTCCCAGTATGGGGTTAATGCCCAGTTCCCGGGCCAGTGTCTGGCTTGTCTCTGCCTGTTCGGGTGTGATGGGTAAATAATTCCATTTGTGAGTCATTTTATATATTGTTTTTTCTTTTTCCAGTCTCGGGTGTCGGGGGGCGAAAAGAGCCCATTTCCCCAACAAGTTGTAAAGGTAGCAAAAAGTCTTGAAACAAGGATGAAAAAGGCCACGAAATCTTTCCGTAAGGAGCAGAAATGGGCAGACGGGGCATTCGGACAGCGAGGGGCCGTAGCCGAAAATGCGGTTTTTGTTTGCTTGTGCGCAGACCTTTCGTTATATTTGCAAAACAATGAATGTATGATATAGCCCATGACACCTCCGGATATAGCACACTCGACCCGAGAAGAGCGCAGAGCCTTCGTTGCCGATGCGTGGAAGTGTCTGCACAATTGCGAATTATGCGGCAAATGCCATGTCTTGAAAGGCAAGGATGCGGAAACACTCTATGCCGACTATATCGAGGGGAAACGGACTTATATGGACATTACATTGGAAATAAGAAACAATAACTATTAAAATTGGAATTATGGACGTAAAAGAACAAGTGTTGGCAACAATGAAAGAGGCCGGAACTCCTCTGAATGCAGGTAAAATAGCAGAACTGAGCGGACTTGACCGCAAGGAAGTGGACAAGGCGATGAAGCAGCTGAAAGAAGAGGGTGCAATCGTTTCTCCGGTTCGCTGCAAGTGGGCACCTGCTGAAAAATAAGTTGAACGTATGTTGACGTCGGGCGGCAATACCATGTAGGTTTGGGGTTGCCGCCCGATTTGTCTATGCATTGAACCGATACTTTTGTTAACGTTCCGGCTTTACCGAAACTTAAAAACTTTTACCGTATGCTTACATTCATATCCTGTGCCAAAACCATGGCTGCACGCTGTGCGCTGAACGTGCCTGCCGTGTCCGAACCCCGCTTTGCCGGCGAGGCGCTGCGCACGGCGCTCGAACTGTCGCAATATCCGGCTGTCGAACTGGAAGGCTTGCTGCGTGTCAATGCGAAGATTGCTGCCGAAAACCGCTTGCGCTACCACGACTTCTGCTCCGAAGACAACCGCCCGATGCCTGCCATCGGTGCCTATACAGGCGTGGTGTTCAAGCGCATCGCTCCTGCTGACTTCACGACCGATGACTTCCTCTTTGCGCAGGAACACCTGCGTATCACTTCGTTCCTCTATGGACTGCTGCGCCCGCTCGACGGCATCCGGCCTTACCGCCTGGAGGGCGATGTGCGTCTGGCGGCGAACGGTGGCATCACGATGTTCGACTACTGGAAACCGCTGCTGACTGACGTCTTCATCGACGACATCCGCCGGCAGGGCGGGGTGCTGGTCAACCTGGCGAGCAGCGAGATGAAGGATCTCTTCGACTGGAAGCGTGTCGAATCCGAGGTACGGGTCGTAACGCCCGACTTCCAGGTGTGGAAGGACGGACGGTTGAAGACAGTCGTAGTCTACGCCAAAATGTGCCGCGGCGAGATGACGCGCTACCTGCTGAAGAACCGCATCGATTCGCCCGACGGACTACGTGTTTTCGAGTGGGAGGGCTTTGCCTTCGACGAAGAACGCAGCACGCCCGACCGCTGGCTCTTCACGATGGGCTGATGCGGAACCTCCGTGTCATGCTCTTAGCCGTTTGGCTTTCAAAATGTTCGGTATTGGCTTTGTTTGCTGACACGGCTTTCGTGCAAATCTTTCGAAATAGAAGCCGTTGAGGCTGAAAACCTGCATAAACATGCGCAAATACAAGTGTTGTATGTAGGAAATATACACTTTCGGCTCTTTGGATGCTTGCACGGCTCGTGCGAATGGCCTGCACGGCTCGCGAGCGACACTTGCATGGCTCGCCTTCCACACTTGCGCGGTTCGGGAGCGTGTTCCGTTTTCGGAGGAAAACGCTGCTTCCGATGCTGAAAAACGGTGCTTTTGCGTTGTTTTCCAGCTGTCTGTTCGCTGGCTGAAATGTCCGGATTTTGCTATCGCGTTGTATGCCAGGAGGATGAATACTACGCGCTTCGAAAATCTGCATCAACCTTACCGGCGGTCCGAAAAACACGATTCTCGACCGCCGGAAAATGCAAAGTGTCACTTTGACATCAGTGGTACGAACTGCGGTACTCCTGCGGGGTGACGCCCGTCATCTTCTTGAACAGGCGGTTGAAGTACGAATAATTGTCGAACGCCAGCGACGAGGCGATATTTTTCACCGGCATGTTGCTGGTGACGAGCATCAGCTGCGCCTTTTCAATCTTCTTCTGGTTGATGTACTGCAAGGGACTGACGCCCGTCTCGTGCTTGAAGAGGCGGCTGAAGTGCTCCTTCGACAGGCAGGAGTCATCGGCTAGTGCGTCGAGGTCGATCATCTCGTACAGGTGGTTGTGGATGTAGGTGATGGCCGTGCGCACCCGCTCGTCCTTGCTCTTTATCTTCTCCTGCGCGCGCTTGACGAAGTGCGACAACAGCTGGTAGACGATGCCTCGCGACTCTATTTTGTCGCAGAGGGCGCGTTGCTTGTTCTTCATCACGTTTTGCAGCAGTGTGGGGTTGTTGTCGTACGACGTCGGGTCAGACTTCGGCAGACTCATGTGCGGATTGATGGTGCAGAGCCGTTTGAAGAGGTACAAGTCGAGTTCGGTACCCGGAATTTCCACGGGCATGTCCCATTCATCGAAGAAGCAGCTTTCCTGCCGGTGCTCTTCATATATATGTAAGTAGTAGTGGCAGAAGTAGGAGTTGCAGATGTAGCTGTGACTCGTGAAGGCCGGGATGCAATACATGTGGTTGGGCTTCAGCAGGTAGGTACCCGTAGGAAGCTCGATTTGCGCTTGCCCGTCGGTGACGTAGTACAGCCGCATGAAAGGGCTGTTGACATTCTTCCAGTTCCAGTCGGCATTGTGTATGGCCAGGCCGACGTTGAGAACCAGCGGATGTAGTTGGTCGATAGATGTTTTCATGGTATTTGTTGTGTTTGAAAATCTGGGGTAAAGGTAGTTTTTCTGTTGTAACTATCAAAGAAAATATCGGAATAGTGCAAGCTTTTGTCGCTTTTGTTCTATCGATTCGGATAAAAACTGCTAAGATTGTCGGTTTTGTGCTATATATGGTCGAAAATGTTCTATCATAGTTCTGACCTTATTGTGTATTTTTGTGCTGTCAAATTATAACCCGATTCAATTAACCCAAAACAGAACACTACTTATGAAGAACAAGATTCTGCTATTCTCATTACTATTTTCAGCCAGCGTTGCTTCGGCACAGAATTATCAAGTACCCGTGTCCGAGCAGGACGAGCCGATGATGACCGGCAAATTTGAGCCCACGTGGCAGTCGCTGGAAAACTATCAGGTACCCGAATGGTTCCGCAATGTCAAGTTCGGCATCTGGGCGCACTGGGGACCACAATGCGTCGAAGGCTCCGGCGACTGGATGGCGCGCAGCCTCTATATGGAAGGCTCCAACGAGTATAATTACCACGTGAAGAACTACGGTCACCCGTCCGAGGTAGGCTTCAAGGATATCATTCCCCTGTTCAAGGCCGAGAAGTGGGACCCCGACAAGCTGGTCGGATTCTATAAGAAGATAGGTGCCCAATACTTTTTCGCCCTGGGTAACCATCACGACAACTTCGACCTGTGGAACAGCCAGTATCAGCCTTGGAACTCGGTGAACATGGGTCCGAAGCAGGACATCCTCGAAGGTTGGGCCAAGGCAGCCCGCAAGCATGGCCTCTATTTCGGCGTCAGCCTGCATGCCGACCACGCCTGGAGCTGGTACGAACCCTCGCAGCGTCACGACACGAAAGGTCCCAAGAAAGGCATTCCCTACGACGGCAAGCTGACCAAGGAAGACGGCAAAGGCAAGTGGTGGGAAGGTTACGACCCGCAGGACCTCTACGCCCAGAACCATCCCTTGAGCAAGAACAGCTGGGATAACGGCATGATTCACAGCCAGTGGGCCTGGGGAAACGGAGTCTGCATCCCCACACAGAAGTACGTCACAAACTTCTACAACCGTACACTCGACGTCATCAACCGCTACAATCCCGACATGCTGTACTTCGATGTGACGGTAGCCCCGTTCTATCCCATCAGCGACGCCGGACTGAAAATAGCCGCCCACTTCTACAACCACAGCATGGCCACCCACAAGGGTAAGCTGGAAGCCGTTATGTTCGGCAAGATACTCGACGAGAACCAACGCAAAGCTCTGGTATGGGACGTGGAACGCGGCGCGCCCAATGAAATCGTCGCCGAGCCGTGGCAGACCTGTACCTGCATCGGTGGCTGGCACTACAATACCTCTATCTACGAGAACAACGGCTACAAGTCTGCTGCCAACGTAGTGAAACTGCTGATGGACGTAGTCAGCAAGAACGGCAATCTGCTGTTGAGTGTCCCTCTGCGCGCCGACGGTACGTTCGATGAGAAAGAAGAAGCCATCCTCAACGAGTTTGGCGACTGGATGAATATCAATAAGGAAGCCATTTACGACACCCGTCCCTGGAAAGTATTCGGCGAAGGCCCCATTGCCAGTGCCGACATCAAAATCAATGCCCAGGGCTTCAACGAAGGATCTTACGGACAGGCCACAGCGCAGGAGATCCGTTTTACACAAACCAAAAAATACCTATATGTCACCGTTCTGGCATGGCCCGAGAATGGTAAAGTCACTGTGAAATCCCTCTCTGCCGGCAACGAACTCTACCCCGACGAGATAAAGAAAGTCGAACTGCTGGGCTACGGTAAAGTGAAGTTCACCCGCACCTCCGCCGGCCTGGAAATCGAGCTCCCCGCCAAGCGGCTGAACGAGATTGCGCCGGTGTTCAGAATCAGGAAATAATGAAAACGTGCGTCAGAATATAAATAGCTGAAGTCATTCTTCTTGTTAAACAAGAATGACTTCGGTTTATTTCTTTCTTACTCGTGATATCCTGTTTGTCCGATGCCTGCATGCTACAGTTGGGAAGTCTGCATAGAGCATGCCGGCAAGGGAAAGAACAAGGGGGTACTTGTTCCGGTTCAAATAGTTTGTTGCAGATTTGTATATCCAAAAGGAAAGACCTAACTTTACATTCATCATAACCCGAATGTCGCGGAATCAGGAAGAACACAGTGAGGTGTTGTTGCCAGCCATTGGCTGGAGTAAAAAATGGGAATGTTCTTCTGTTTTCAGTTCTACATGCACCGATGTACGTCTTTTTATTGGCCGGGTATCGGGCAGGGAGAATGCTTGTGATGCAGGAGCAATTCTTTTTTTGTTACTTCCGTTTCCGTTATTTTAAATAATCAATTAAAATTATTTTTTATGCAACCCAATCAAGGTTATAAAACGAGAGAATATGCTGTGCCTGTGAAGCGTTATTGTCAGACGCTAAGTTTGAAGAACAATCCGGAACTGATAGCCGAATACCGGAAAATCCACAGTCGGGAGAATGCCTGGCCCGAGATACGCGAAGGTATCCGTTCGGTGGGAATCCTGGAGATGGAGATTTATATTTCGGGAAGCCAGCTGTTCATGATAGTCGAGACTCCGCTCGATTTCGACTGGGATTCGGCCATGGAGCGTTTGGCGCATCTTCCCCGTCAGGCGGAGTGGGAAGACTGTGTAGCCCGATTCCAGGAGTGTGCTCCCGGCAGTACTTCTTCACAAAAGTGGAAACTGATGGAACGGATGTTCTATCTGTACGATTGATAATTTCGGAAAACGGCAGCATCGGGGAAAGGAGCGCCGCACAGCGGCAACCCGTTACTTGATGCTGCTTTCCCTTATCTCCAGACGGGTGGGCACTACCACCTGTCTGACGGTTTTGTCCCCCTTGATGCGGTCTATCAGCAGGCGGCAGGCGGTTTCGCCCATGCGGTAGGTTTGATGTGAGACGGCCGACAATTTGGGCTCTACATAGTTGGCGTGCTGTTCGTCGGTATAGCCGATAATGGCTACATCCTGCGGGATGCGTAGCCCGTGACTCTTGATGACTTCCATAGCGGCAAAGGCAAGCGTGTCGTTCATGGCCAGTATGGCGTCGGGAGGCTGGGGCAGTGACAGCAACGATTCAGTAGCAATTTTCCCCTCTTCGTAATCTATTTTGCGGCATACCACCAGCTCTTTCTGTATGGGGATGCGGTTCTCGCGCAAGGCTTCCAGGTAGCCGTGTTTCCTTCGCCGTACGATGTCCAGATGGTTGGCACCGCCGATGAAGGCCACCCGTTTGCTTCCGTTGTCCAGCAGGTGCTGCGTAGCCATCTGGGCAGAGTGTTCGCCGTCGGCCACGACGGTAGAGAACATGTCAGTCAGGCATACGCGGTCGAACAGGATGACAGGCATGTTGATGTCGGCCAGTGCCGCCCAGTGGCCGAAGTCGGTCGTCTCCTGCGACAGGCAGGCGATGATGCCTTCGACACGCATGTTGACCAGATTCTCGATGTTCTTCTTTTCGTGTTCGTACGACTCGTGCGAGGTCGTGATGATGACAAAGTACCCGTTGGCAATGGCCATATCCTCGATGCCGCTCAGGATGGAGGAAAAGAAATGGGTGACAATGTCTGGCACGATGACTCCGATGATGCGCGGAGCATTTTTGCGCAGGCTGATGGCGAAGGGGTTGGGGCGGTAGTTCAGCTCCTGTGCCAGCTGTTTGGCGCGGGTGCGCAGGTCGGCACTTATCTCGGGGCTGTCCTTCAGCGCCCTCGACACGGTAGGCACCGACACGCCGAGCTCGCGTGCCAGGTCTTTTAGGGAGATATGTTTCGGGTTTGCCATCGGTGCGTTGTTAGGATTCTTTTCAGTTGCAAAGAAAATACTTTTCGGCTGAAAAGCCAGCAAAACAGACAATTCTTTTTACGTAAACCGTTACGTGCCTTTTTACGGACCTATGTGAGGGAAGGGGAACGGATTGCCCCTATCTTTGCCTGTATAGAAATCAACATTTAAAAACACAAGATTATGCAATACCATGAAATCGGTAAGACGGGAATGAAAGTATCTTCCCTGAGTTTCGGAGCTTCGTCGCTGGGCGGAGTATTCCATGACATTAAAGAGAAAGAAGGCATCGAAGCCGTGTTTACAGCCATCGAACTGGGCATGAACTTCATCGACGTATCGCCCTACTACGGACACTACAAAGCCGAAACTGTGCTGGGTAAGGCACTGAAAGACATTCCCCGCGACAAGTACTACCTGTCCACCAAAGTAGGACGCTACGGCAAAGACGGCGTCAACACGTGGGACTACTCTGGCAAACGCGCCACAGAAAGCGTCTACGAAAGTATGGAACGCCTGAACATCGACTACATCGATCTGATCAATGTACACGACATCGAGTTTGCCGACCTCAACCAGGTGGTGAACGAAACCTTGCCTACACTGGTGGAACTGCGGGAGAAAGGCGTTGTAGGACACGTGGGCATCACCGACCTGCAACTGGAGAATCTGAAGTGGGTCATCGACCACTCTGAACCGGGTACGGTAGAAAGCATTCTGAACTTCTGCCACCACTGCCTGAACGACGACAAACTGCTAGACTTCCTGGATTACTTCGAGTCGAAGGGAATAGGTGTCATCAATGCCTCCCCCCTGTCGATGGGCTTGCTGACCGAACGCGGTGTGCCCGCCTGGCACCCGGCTCCCCAGCCGTTGGTTGAGGCCTGCCGCAAGGCGATGGAATACTGTAAATCGGTCGACTACCCCATCGAGAAACTGGCCATGCAATACTCTGTCAGCAATCCGCGCATTGCCACGACCCTCTTCAGCACGGCCAACCCGCAGAATGTACGCAAGAACGTGGCCTTCATCGAAGACCCCATCGACTGGGAACTGGTGAAGAAAGTACGCGAAATCATCGGCGACCAGCAGCGTGTCAGCTGGGCGAACTCTTAAAACCGTGAGCCATGGAATATCCGATTATCGATGTGCATGCCCACTTGTGGCTGCGTCAGGACACGGTGGTGGACGACCTGCCCATCCGTACGCTGGAGAACGGCCGTTCGCTCTTCATGGGCGAGGTGCGGCAGATGCTTCCGCCTTTTATGATTGACGGTCGCAACTCGGCCGAAGTCTTCCTGTCGAACATGGACTATGCCCAGGTGTCGGCAGCAGTTATCACACAGGAGTTTATCGACGGCATACAGAATGAATACCTGGCCGACGTGGCTGCCCGCTATCCCGACCGCTTCTTCGTGTGCGGTCTGTGCGAGTTCCGCAAGCCGGGCTTCTACGAGCAGGCCAGGCAGTTGATAGAGCAGGGCTTCCGCGGCATCAAGATTCCCGCCCAGCGCCTGCTGTTGAAGGAAGGCCGCGTATGGCTGAACAGCGACGAGATGATGCGCATGTTCCACCTGATGGAGCAGAAGCAGGTACTGTTGTCCATCGACATGGCCGACGGCGCCACACAGGTGCCCGAACTGGAAGAGGTGATACAGGAATGTCCGCAGCTGAAGGTGGCCATCGGTCACTTTGGCATGGTGACCACGCCGGGCTGGACCGAACAGGTGAAACTGGCCCGTCATCCGAACGTCCGCATTGAGTCGGGCGGCATCACGTGGCTGTTCAACGACGAGTTCTATCCCTTCCGCGGCGCCGTACGCGCTATCCGCGAGGCGGCCGATCTGGTGGGCATGGACAAGCTGATGTGGGGCTCGGACTATCCGCGCACCATTACGGCTATCACCTACCGCATGTCGTACGACTTCGTGAGCAAGTCGACCGAGCTGACCGACGACGAGAAACGGCTCTTCCTGGGCGCGAATGCCCGCAGCTTCTACGGCTTCGGTGCGTTGCCCGAACTGCCTTACATCAAGAACATGTCAGAATAAGGAGGGACCGGTTATGAAGAAACAGAATTACGCTGTCCCCTTGATGCTCGTCTTTACGCTGTTCTTTCTGTGGGCCATCAGCAGCAACCTGCTGCCCACCATGATACGACAGCTGATGAAGACGTGCGAACTGAATACGTTCGAGGCCTCATTCACCGAGACGGCCTACTGGCTGGCCTATTTCATTTTTCCCATCCCCATCGCCATGTTCATGAAGCGATACAGCTACAAGGCGGGCATCGTCTTCGGTCTGTTGCTGGCGGCGTTTGGCGGACTGCTGTTTTTTCCGGCTGCCATGCTGAAGGAGTACTGGGCTTACCTGTGCATCTTCTTCATCATTGCTACGGGCATGTGTTTCCTGGAGACGGCGGCCAATCCGTACGTCACCGCCTTGGGCGACCCGGCTACGGCTCCCCGGCGGCTGAATCTGGCCCAGTCGTTCAACGGACTGGGAGCATTTATCTCGGCCATGTTCCTGAGCAAGCTCATCCTGAGTGGCACGCACTACACCCGCGAAACGCTTCCTGCCGACTATGCCGGTGGCTGGGAGGCCTATATTCAGACGGAGACCGATGCCATGAAGATGCCTTACCTGGTACTGGCCATGTTGCTGATTGTCATAGCTGTCGTGTTCGTCTTCTCGAAGTTGCCCAAGATTGACGACGAGGAGCACAAGGCGGCAGCCGGCTCAAAGCTGATTGACTTCGGCGTGATGCGTCGCTCGCATCTGCGCTGGGGTGTCATCGCCCAGTTCTTCTACAACGGCGGACAGACGGCCATCAACAGCCTTTTCCTGGTGTATTGTTGTACGTATGTGGGGCTGCCCGAGGATGAGGCCACCACGTACTTCGGACTCTATATGCTGGCTTTCCTGCTGGGCCGCTGGATCGGTACGGGACTGATGGTGAAGTTCCGTCCTCAGGATATGCTGCTGGTGTATGCCTTGCTCAACGTGGTGTTGTGCGGAGTGGTGATCGGCTTCGGAGGCATGGTGGGACTGTATGCCATGCTGGGCATCTCGTTCTTCATGTCCATCATGTACCCCACACAGTTCTCGCTGGCCCTTAAGGGACTGGGTGACCAGACTAAGAGCGGCTCGGCTTTCCTTGTGATGGCCATCGTGGGCAATGCCTGCCTGCCGCAGCTGACGGCCTACCTGATGCACGTCAACGAACAGTTGTACTACGCTGCCTATATCATTCCGCTCATCTGCTTTGCCTTCTGCGCCTACTATGGTTGGAAGGGTTACAAGGTAGTGGACTGATACGCGGCTACACGGCTTCTGAAGGACACCTGCACGCCTTTTGCAGGACACTTGCACGGCTCGCGAGAGACACTTGTACGGCTCGCGAGCCACACTTGCATTGCTCACGAGCCACACTTGTGTCGCTCAAAAGGCCGGAAAGTGCGGTCTGGAAGGCAGGACTCCAGTGGTGGAGAATAAAGAATGGAACATTGATAATGAAACTAGAATAAACTAACTGATAAGATGAAAGCAGTACAAATTACCGGCCCTTCTGAAATGAGGGTCATCGAGATGGAGAAGCCTGTAGTGGCTCCCGGACAAATTTTGGTAAAGATAGAATATGTAGGCTTTTGCGGTTCGGACCTGAACACGTATCTGGGTCGCAACCCGATGGTGAAGCTGCCCGTAGTGCCCGGTCACGAAGTAGGAGCTGTGGTCGAGGAAATAGGCGAGGGCGTACCCGAAGGCCTGTTTGCCAAAGGCATGAGCGTGACACTGAACCCCTATACCAACTGCGGAAAGTGTGCTTCGTGCCGCAACGGCCGTGTCAACGCCTGCGAGCACAACGAAACGCTGGGTGTGCAGCGCAACGGTGTGATGTGCGAATATGCCGTCATGCCTTGGCAGAAGGTGATTCCCGCTCCGTCGATGTCGTCGCGCGACTGTGCGCTCATCGAGCCGATGAGTGTCGGTTTCCATGCCGTTTCGCGCGGTCAGGTGGTCGATAACGAACGGGTGATGGTCATTGGTTGCGGTATGATTGGTATGGGTGCCATTGTCCGTGCTTCGCTGCGCGGCGCTACCGTCATTGCCGTCGACCTGGACGACGAGAAACTGGAGCTGGCCCGCAAGGTAGGAGCCACGTACGTCATCAACTCGAAGACGGAGAACGTGCACGAACGCATGCTGCAGCTGACCGACGGACTGGGTGCCGACGTGGTGATTGAAGCCGTAGGCAGTCCGGTCACCTACGTGATGGCGGTGGATGAAGTAGGCTTCACGGGTCGCGTGGTGTGCATCGGTTATGCCAAGAGTCCGGTAGAGTTCCAGACGAAACTGTTTGTGCAGAAGGAGCTTGACATACGCGGTTCGCGCAATGCCCTTCCGGCCGACTTCCGTGCCGTAATCAACTACTTGCAGACGGGTGTCTGCCCGATTGACAAGTTAATCAGCCGCATCGCCGAGCCCGAAGTGGCCGCTACTGCCATGGCCGACTGGGCGGCTGCTCCGGGAAAGGTGTTCCGCATTCTGGTGAAACTGTAAGGCTGCCCGATGCGTGGAAACTGAATGTTTATAACAGAAAGCTTTTCTTTTCAGAGTATGAAGTACGTGAATCACAGACGGCTTCAGACCCGAAAGGAAAAGTCTTTAATATACAGATAAGCTGATATGCCTATGATAAGAAGATTTTTTGCAGGTTTTCTGGCCTCTGCTCTGTGCGTTTCGCTGGCAGCGCAAGTCACGGAACGTCCCCGGCCGGAAGAATGGAAACAACTGGTGCCCGGTGCCCGTTTTATGGACCGTTTCTTACCCATGCCCGATGGGGTGAAGAAGAGTCATGTCTGGGGTACGGATAGTGTACAGAACCGCTATGTGGACAATGGCATCGAACAGGACGACATGTCTTTCTGGGGTGGAAATATTTTGCAGACTGCCGACGGGAAGTATCACCTTTATGTTTGCGGTTGGCCCGAACGTTCGCGCAACGGTCACATGTTCTGGCCCAATTCCACCGTCTTCCATGCCGTAAGCGACCGCTTGTCTGGGCCGTTCCGCATCCAAAACTCTATTGGCAAGGGCCACAATCCCGAAGCATTCCGCCTGGCCGATGGCAGGGTGGTGGTCTATGTCATCGACGGTTATTACATAGCCGACAGTGAGAACAGCCCTGTCTGGTGTTATCAGCAGTTTGACTTTGATGCGCGCGATCGTAACATCATAGAAGGTTTCTCCAATCTGACTTTTGCCCGTCGTGCCGATGGGTCTTACCTCATGGTTTGCCGGGGTGGCGGTGTATGGATTAGCCGTGACGGTCTTTCTACGTATCAGCAGATCACCGACAAGCGTGTCTATCCGGCGGTCGAAGGACGTTTTGAGGACCCGGTTGTGTGGCGTGACAGCCTTCAGTATCATCTGATTGTGAACGACTGGCTGGGACGCATAGCCTTTTATCAGCGTTCAAAGGACGGCATACATTGGGTGACGGAGCAAGGCGAAGCTTATGTGCCTGGCATTTCCTTCCACAAGGACGGAGAAGTGGAACATTGGTTTAAATACGAGCGTGCCAAAGTGTTTCAGGATCCTGACGGACGTGCGGTGCAGATGAATTTTGCCGTAATCGACACAATCAAGGGCTGCGACCAGCCGGGCGACCGTCATTCGTCGAAGAACATTTGCGTTCCTTTGAACAAGGGGCTTTTGCTTTCTGTGCTTAACGAACAGCCTATCACAGCTTCTACCAAGCGGATAGAGGTAAAAATAAAAGCCGAACCCGGCTTTTCTCCTCAAACCGACGTCGATGTCGAGTCACTTCGTTTCGGTTCGTTCACCGAGGTTAATTTTGGACGGGGAAGTAAGCCTTTGAAGACCCGCAAAGAAGGCGATGACCTGATTGTTGTCTTCAGTGGTAAGGGAAGTGGCATCATGCCCGACGAATTTGCTCCCAAGCTGATAGGACGCACTACGAACGGAGAGTTGCTGTACGGATATGCCCGCCTTCCATACGTCGACTATGCACCGGCCTTGCTTTCGGCCCGACGCCCTCAGTACAACAAGGAACAGGGATTGTTGAAGCTGAAAATAAGTAATTTCGGGCTTTCCGCTTCACGACCTTCTCAGGTAGAAGTCTGTTGCGGTGGGAAAGTGATTGCTTCGGGCGACATCAAACCGCTTTCTCCTTACGAAGAAGTGGAATTGGCTTTAAAACCTGCCGGGACCGCTACAGGTGCCGACAGTGCCTATGAAGTCATTATCCGTACCGATGGTCAGGAACAGGAGAGGGTGCTTTTCCGGCAACCTGCTGCCAAATAATAAGGTAAAGGTGTGATGGGCTAATTAGGGCTTATTTGCATTCTGGTGAAATTCAACCCCCTCCAGTCGTAACAGCGCCGCTTTGCGGTCGAGGCCTCCGGCATAGCCGGTCAGGCTTCCGTCACGTCCCACGACGCGGTGGCAGGGTACAATGATACTGACAGGGTTGTGACCCACAGCGCCTCCGACGGCCTGTGCAGCCACAGCCCTGTCGCTGTTTTGCAGCTTGGCCAGTTGGCGGGCAATGTCCCGGTAGGTCACCGTCTGTCCGTAGGGGATTTCCTGTAGCAGCTTCCATACCTGCTGGCGGAAGGGGCTTCCTGCGAGTTGCAGGGGTGGGGTACTACAGGGCCGGCAGCCGCGGAAGTAGTCGGCCAGCCACAGGCGGACATCACCGAACAGGGGCAGGTCGCGCCATTCGTATGTGCCGGCCGTCAGGTCGGGGAAGTACTTCTGTCCGTCAAACCACAGGCCGGTCAGGCAACGGCCGTCGCTGGCCATCGTCATCGGTCCCAAGGGCGAGAGGTAGGGTTGCAGGTAAGGCATGGTGCATGGGTATGAAGGAGGTTACTTTTTCTTCCTCAGGTCTTTGCCTTCGTATCGGCAGATGGCATCTATCCAGTCCTGCTCCAGGGGTTTGGATTCGTGCTTGGTGAGGTCGAACGCCACCATCACCGAGGTGCAGACACATTTGGTTTCGTTCGTCAGCGTGTCGATGACCCGCTGCGCCAGGCGGAAGCTTTTGGTACCGATTTCGGTGACGGCAGTCTGCACGGCAATGTGGTCGGAACCGTAGATTTGCGAGAGGAAGTCGGCTTCGATGTGGACGACGACAATGCCGTCCTTCTCCCAGTCGACATGCGGACACACCGAAGCGAAGTATTCCGTCTTGCCCAAATCGTAGAACGAGAAATAGACGGTGTTGTTGACGTGTCCGAACTTGTCAACATCGTTAAAGCGTAGTTGTATAGGCAGTGTGTGGTTAAAGTGAATTTCTTCCATTGTTTTCTTCGAAACGTTGTTAGTTATCGCTGCAAAAATACTATTTTTGCGTGTTTAATCAATGAAATTATACAGCAAGAAATGACAGAAGACATCAAAAAAGCCTGCGAGGTGATGAGCCGGGGCGGGGTGATATTGTATCCCACAGACACCATCTGGGGAATTGGGTGCGACGCTACCAACGAAGAAGCTGTGCGCCGTGTGTACGAAATCAAGCAACGTGCCGACAGCAAGGCCATGCTGGTGCTGGTCGACTCGGCCGTGAAGGTGGACTTCTACGTGCAGGACGTGCCCGAAGTGGCATGGGACCTCATCGAACTGGCCGACAAGCCGCTCACCATCATCTACTCCGGAGCGCGCAACCTGGCGCCCAACCTGCTTGCCGCCGACGGCAGCGTAGGCATCCGCGTCACCGGCGAAGCGTTCTCCAAACGCCTTTGCCAGCAGTTCCGCAAGGCCATCGTTTCGACGTCGGCCAACATCAGCGGACAGCCCTCGCCCGCCAACTTCAGCGAAATCAGCGAGGAAATCAAGTCGGCTGTCGACTATATCGTGGGTTTCCGTCAGGAAGAGACCGGACACCCCAAACCTTCCAGCATCATCAAGCTCGACAAGGGCGGACTGATAAAAATAATCCGGGAATAGAGCAATGGCAAAAGAACATAAAAGCAGATTGCAGCGCTTCATCATCTGGCGCGAGAAGAACCTGAAGGAGAAACAGTTCATCCTCATCCTGAGCTTCCTGGTGGGCATCTTCACGGCTTTCGCGGCACTGATACTGAAGATGCTGATACACTGGATACAGAACTTCCTGACGGAGAACTTCGATACGACCGAGGCCAACTACCTGTATCTGGTCTATCCGGTAGTGGGTATCTTCCTGGCCGGACTGTTTGTGCGCTATGTGGTGAAGGACGACATCAGCCACGGAGTCACCAAGATTCTGTATGCCATCTCGCGCCGGCAGGGGCGCATCAAGCGGCACAACACGTGGTCGTCCATCATCGCCAGCTCCATCACCATCGGGTTCGGTGGTTCGGTCGGAGCCGAGGCGCCTATCGTGCTGACGGGGTCGGCCATCGGGTCCGACCTGGGTTCCGTCTTCAAGATGGAGCACCGCACGCTGATGCTCCTTGTGGGCTGTGGTGCGGCGGGTGCCGTGGCGGGCATCTTCAAGGCGCCCATAGCGGGACTGGTGTTCACGCTGGAGGTGCTGATGATCGACCTCACCATGTCGTCGCTGCTGCCCCTGCTGATATCGGCGGTGACGGCGGCAACGGTCTCCTACGTGGTGACCGGGCAGGAAGCCATGTTCAAGTTCCACCTGGACCAGCCTTTCGAGTTGGGGCGCATTCCCTACGTCATCATGCTGGGCATCTTCTGCGGACTGGTTTCGCTCTACTTCACCCGTGCCATGAATTCGGTCGAAGGCGTCTTTGCCAAACTGCAGAAGCCATACAAGAAACTGATGGTGGGCGGTGCCATGCTCAGCATCCTCATCTTCCTCTTCCCTCCGCTCTACGGCGAAGGCTACGACACCATCGAACTGCTGCTCAACGGCACCAGCAATGCCGAGTGGGACACGGTGATGAACAACTCCCTCTTTTACGGGCACAGCCACCTGCTGCTCATCTACCTGATGCTGATTATCCTGTTCAAGGTGTTCGCTTCGAGTGCCACCAACGGGGGCGGCGGTTGTGGCGGTATCTTTGCGCCTTCGCTCTATCTGGGCTGCATTGCCGGTTTCGTGTTCTCGCACTTCAGCAACGAGTTCGACGTGACGGCCTACCTGCCCGAAAAGAACTTTGCCCTGATGGGCATGGCGGGCGTGATGAGCGGCGTGATGCATGCCCCGCTGACGGGTGTCTTCCTCATTGCCGAGCTGACGGGCGGTTACGACCTGTTCCTGCCTCTGATGATTGTTTCCGTCAGTTCCTATCTGACGATTATCGTCTTCGAGCCCCACAGCATCTATTCCATGCGTCTGGCCAAGAAAGGCGAGCTGTTGACCCATCACAAGGACAAGGCCGTGCTGACGCTGATGAAGGTGGAGAACGTGGTGGAGAAGGACTTCATTGCGGTTCGTCCCGACATGGATTTGGGCGAAATGGTACGGGCCATTTCCCAGTCGAGGCGCAACGTCTTCCCCGTCACCGACCAGGAAGGCAAGTTGCTGGGCATCGTCCAGCTGGACGACATTCGCAACATCATGTTCCGACAGGAGCTTTATCACCGCTTCACGGTGGGCAAGTTCATGACTTCGGCTCCGGCGCGCCTGCTCGATACCGACAGCATGGAGCAGGTGATGCAGACTTTTGACGACACACAGGCATGGAACCTTCCGGTGGTCGATGCCGACGGGAAGTATCTGGGTTTTGTGTCGAAGTCGAAGATATTCAATTCGTACCGTCAGGTGCTGGTGCACTTCTCGGACGAGTGATTTCTGTAGGAGGAAGGCAGGGAGGGATGCGTCGGATGGTATCTGAAAGTGTTGATATTCAGTAATCCGTAAAACCTACCACCCCGCCCGTTGGGCACCCCTCCTTCCAGAAGGAGGGGAGCCGAGATACCACATTCTCCATTCTTCATTCTTCATTCTTCATTTTCCTCATTCTCCATTATCCATTAAATCCTCATCCCAGCGGATCCTCCCC
>NZ_JAULLJ010000032.1:0-39312 GCF_030518095.1 Bacteroides sp. ET489 | reverse complement strand
GGTTTTGCACGTTTTTGCACGCTCGTTTTCTAGGCTATCCGGATAGGTTTTCGGAACTTTGAGGCTGTTAAACCTAAAAATAAAACATATGAAACCTAAAAATAAAACATATGAATTTCATTAACACGACAACTTCTGTAAAGAGACTTTTTACAGTGCTGTGGGTGATGGGCCTGTTGCTTGTCATCGCTTGCAGGGACAAACAGGTGAGTGACGGTCAGGTGACGGATATTGATTTGACGAGTCCGGCACAAAAGAGGCTGAATATGTCGGGATTTGTAAGCGGAATACAATACATCCCGCTGGAGACGTCGGACGACAACCTGATGGGTAACGTTGACCAGCTTCTGTTTGCGCACAATAAAATAATCATTGTGGACAACAAGACCGCTTCCATCTTTTTCTTTGACGACCAGGGGAAATACCTGTATAAGATTGCCAAGCAAGGCGTCGGACCTGAAGAATATTCTGAAATAGACAAGGTTGCCGTGAACTCGCAAGAGAGGGTATTGTATGTTCTGGATCGGAAGAAAGTTCTGGTGTATAGTCTGGAAGGGGAGTTTAAGGAAACAATCAAACTGGACTTCTTGGCGGGTGATTTTATTTATATGGATCATACTCTTGTCTTCTATTGCGACTATGGACAAAACCCGGCTTTGGAGAAAGACGGCCAGTTGCCCTTGTTGGCCATTTATCATATAGATACGGCAGAAACCCGTTATTCTCTTTATGCGGATGCGTCGATAGGCATGACGGAGGTGATAGATAATCATATGCTCAGAGGATATAGCGGACGGGATGAAGGGACGCTTACGTTCCCGTTCTCGGACTATGTGTACCGTCTTGGAACGGAAGGAGCTTCGCCGGCGTATTTCGTTGATTTCGGAGAAAAGAACAGAACGAGGCTGGAAAATCATCTGGCAATGCTGAAAAGCGAACAGTTAAGCGCAGAGGATTGTATGGAAGACAGAAAGGGATATCCGGCTTTCAGGGCGGTGTCGGGATGTCAGGAAAGCGACAGCCTGTTGTTTGTCGGGTTTAATAATTATTCGGAACATGAAACCGGGGTGTATCTGTGGGATAAAAGAAGTGGTAAAACCCTGAACGGATGTTCTTCGGAAGGCTGGGCAATCAAGAATGACATTGACGGTGGATATCCTTTGTTGCCTATGGCTTTGAGGGGTGATAAATTCTATACGGTTGTTCCGCCTTTCTATTTGCTGGATATGGAAATCGAGGATCCGGAGCTGAAAAGTATTGTGGAAAAGATGACCGGAGAAGAAAATCCCATACTGATGGTATCGACTGTGAAAATCGGCAAGGCTGATTCGAACCGTTAAAAGCGGGAAAGGTGCTTTACTACCGTACATCTGCCCCCCACATCATCTTGTTGCGGAGTGTGTCGAAGAAAATGTGGTTGTAGCGTTTGACGACTTTTATGCTGTAGTCGGCTCGTGCGATGTGCAGCCTTGTTCCTTCCTTGCACGATTCGCTACGGCCGTCGATGGCTACCAGAAAGTTGTGGCTGCGGCTTTCGACTTCGAGGGTGATTTCCCAGTCGTCGCAAATGACGATGGGACGCACGTTCAGGCTGTGGGGTGCCACGGGGGTGATGGCGATGGTCTGACTGTGGGGCACCATGACAGGGCCGCCCACGCTGAGTGAGTAGGCTGTGGAACCGGTAGGCGTGGCGATGACCAGTCCGTCGGCCTGGTAAGTAGTGAGGTGAGCACCGTTAATATAAGTATGTATGCTGATCATGGACGAGCTGTCGTGTTTCAGTACGGCAATCTCGTTGAGGGCATAAGGCTCTTGAAACACATGTCCGCCGTCGCAGCGCAGCTGAAGTACGCTGCGTTCTTCTACTTTATAGTGATGATTGTAGATTTCGTCGAAAGTTTCTTCCATCTCGACCGGCGAAATGTCGGCCAGAAAGCCCAGCCGGCCGGTGTTGATACCCAGTATCGGAATGTTTTTCTTGCCTACCCGGCTGGCAGCTTTCAGAAAAGTACCGTCGCCGCCGATGCTGATGACCATGTCGGCCTGAAAGTTGTCACCGTCGAACAATTCGGCAGGAGGAACGTTCAGATGAAGGTCGTCGGACAGAAAACGATGGAACTCCCGGCTGATACAAAGTTCTGCTTTCCGCTCGTGAAGGATGTGCAGAAGGGTTTCGGCATGAGATGATTTGCTTGCCTGATAGGTGTTTCCGATAATGGCGAATTTCATATTCAGTCTGTTATTATACGTTGCAAAGATGCCATTTTTTTCTCAGATTGCTGACAACTTATCGCTATTATTTGTATTTTTGCCGCAAACTATCGAACGTATTATGACAAGATTAAGCGTGAATATAAACAAGGTTGCTACGTTGCGTAATGCCCGCGGTGGCAATGTACCGAATGTGGTGAAAGTGGCATTGGATTGCGAAAACTTTGGGGCTGACGGCATTACCGTTCATCCCCGTCCGGACGAACGGCATATACGCCGGAGCGACGTTTATGATTTGCGCCCCCTGCTCCGTACCGAATTCAATATCGAAGGTTATCCTGCTCCTGAGTTCATTGACCTGGTGCTGAAAGTGAAACCTCATCAGGTGACACTGGTGCCCGACAGCCCTACGCAGCTGACCTCGAATGCCGGATGGGATACGAAAGCTAATCAGAGTTTCCTGTCGGAAGTGCTGGATACGTTCAACGGTGCGGGCATCCGTACATCGGTCTTCGTGTCGACCGACCCGGAAATGATAGAATACGCGGCCAAGGCAGGTGCCGACCGTGTGGAACTCTACACGGAGCCTTATGCCAGTGCCTATCCGAAGGACCGGGAGGCTGCCGTGGCTCCTTTTGTAGAGGCTGCCAAGGTGGCACGCAGTCTGGGACTGGGACTGAATGCCGGACACGACCTGAGTTTGGTGAACTTGAATTATTTTTATAAAAACATTCCCTGGCTGGACGAAGTCTCCATTGGTCATGCGCTGATATGCGATGCGTTGTACCTGGGACTGGAACGTACTATTCAGGAATATAAAAACTGTCTACGCTGATGAATCTGATGCTTTTATGGGCCCAAGTGGCTCCGTCGCTTGCCGATTCGATTGCCGGTGCCAATCCGGTATTGACACCTGTCAACACACCCGACGAGATGAACCTGTGGAGTATGGCCATGAAAGGTGGCTGGATTATGGTACTGCTGGGCCTGATGTCCCTGCTGTGCTTCTACATTCTGTTCGAGCGCAACTACGTTATCCGGAAAGCCGGCAAGGAAGATCCGCAGTTTATGGACAAGATAAAGGACTACATACTGAGCGGTGAACTGAAGGCTGCCATAGCCTATTGCCGCAGTGTAGATACACCTTCGGCACGTATGATTGAAAAAGGAATCAGCCGTCTGGGACGCCCGGTGAACGATGTGCAGGCTGCCATCGAGAATGTGGGTAACTTCGAAGTGGCCAAACTGGAAAAAGGCATGACGATCATGGCAACCATTTCGGGTGGTGCGCCGATGCTGGGATTCCTTGGTACGGTGACCGGTATGGTACGTGCTTTCTGGCAGATGGCCAACGCCGGTAACAATATCGACATCACGCTGCTTTCGAGCGGTATCTATGAGGCCATGATTACAACCGTGGGTGGTCTGATTGTAGGTATCATAGCCATGTTTGCCTATAACTATCTGGTGACGCTGATTGACGGCGTAGTGAATAAGATGGAAGCCAAGACAATGGCCTTTATGGACTTATTGAATCAACCTTCATGTTAAAGCGCAGAGTCAAAATATCACCCAATTTCAGCATGGCGTCCATGACGGACCTCATCTTTCTGTTGCTGATATTCTTTATGATCACCTCGACCATGGTGTCGCCCAATGCCATCAAGGTGTTGCTGCCGCAAGGCAAACAGCAGACATCGGCCAAGCCCCTGGCGCGGGTGATTATCGACAAGGATCTGAATATGTATGCAGCATTCGGCAATGACAAGGAGCGTAACCTGTCGGTCGAGGAGCTGACACCTTTCCTGAAGGAATGTGCAGCCCGTGAGCCGGAGATGTATGTGGCTCTTTATGCTGACGAGTCGGTGCCTTACCGCGAAATCGTAAAGGTGCTGAACATTGCCAACGAGAACCATTTCAAGATGGTGCTTGCTACCCGTCCGCCTGAAAACAGATGAACGGAGGGGCGCATGTCCGCCATTGTTTATTATGAACAGTTAAAACAACAAATAGACTGATGCTCTCTTCCAAGAAAAAAGCAAAATATGTAGGACTGACAGGCGCGTTGCTGGTGCATGTGGCTATTGTAGCCCTTCTGTTGCTGGTCGGTTTCAGTCTGCCCGAGAAGGTGGAAGAAGATGGTATGCCCGTGATGCTGGGTGAAGTACCCGATGCATGGGGGGCAGCCGATCCGTCGCTGGTAGAGGTAGACGTGGTGCCTGAACAGACTGCTCCCGAAGTGCAGGAGACAGCCGAACAGGATATGATTACCCAGGAAGAGGAAGAGACCGTAGCCATCAAACCAAAGACTGAGGTAAAGAAGAAAACGGAAAAACCAAAGAAACCGGAGAAAACGGAAGCCGAAAAGGCAGAAGAAGCCCGTAAGCTGGCCGAAGCGAAAGCCGAGAGAGAACGCAAGGAAGCCGAAGAAGCAGCCCGTAAGCGTGTAGCCGGAGCGTTTGGCAAAGGTGCGCAGATGGGCAGCAAGGGAAATACCGAAGGAAAGGGTATACAAGGCAGTCCGACGGGAAATGCACCGACCGGAGCGACCTCGGGTGTAGGCGGTTATGGTACGTTCAGTCTGGGAGGCCGTTCGCTGGGTGAAGGTGGCCTGCCGAAGCCTGTATACAATGTGCAGGATGAAGGCCGGGTAGTGGTGGACATTACGGTGAATCCGGCCGGACGTGTGATAGCAACCAGTATCAACAGGCAAACCAATACCGTAAACTCTGCTTTGCGCAAAGCAGCCGAAGACGCGGCCCGGAAAGCACGTTTCAATGCTGTGGGCGGAGTGGATAATCAGACGGGAACAATAACATATTACTTTAATTTAAAATAAAAGGAGATAAAAGTTATGGGTACAGTTTATGTATTTTTTGCCGATGGATTTGAAGAAATGGAAGCCTTTTCTGCTGTAGACGTCATGAAGCGTGCCGGTCTTCAGGTAGAAATGGTGAGTGTAACTCCTAATGAGATAGTAACAGGTTCGCACGGCATTCCGGTGCTTTGCGACAAGAATATAGTCAATTGTGATTTCTTTGATGCCGAACTTATTCTGATGCCTGGCGGACTGCCTGGTGCGACTACATTGGATGCTTGCGAGGACTTGCACAGACTGATACAGCGGTTTGCCGATGAAAACAAGCCGATTGCTGCCATTTGTGCCGCTCCGATGATTCTGGGTAAGATGGGATTGCTGAAAGGACGCAAGGCTACTTGCTATCCTGGATTCGACAAGTATCTGGAAGGTGCCCAATATACCGGTGCTTTGGTTGAGAAAGACGGTAACTACATTACCGGAAAAGGCCCTGCTGCTGCATTGCCGTTTGCTTTGGCAGTGGTTGAACATCTGCTGGGAGCCGAGAAAGTGGCCGAATTGAAGCAGGCCATGTGTGTGCCCGATTGAGAATAGGATAATCGAATAATCATCCGTTAATACATTTTATCTGTGAAATACGCTCTGATTGTAGCCGGTGGAAAAGGATTGCGCATGGGCAGCGAGTTGCCCAAGCAATTTCTTCCGATAGGAGGAAAGCCTGTGCTGATGCACACGCTGCAGGCTTTCTATGACTACGATCGGGAAATGCGGATTATATTGGTGCTTCCGGCCAGCCAACAGGCGTATTGGGCACAACTGTGCCGGGAGCACCATTTTACTGTGCCTCACGAAGTGGCCGATGGCGGAGAAACCCGTTTTCATTCTGTAAAGAATGCGCTGGAAAGGGTAAACACGTCCGGTCTGGTTGGTGTGCACGACGGAGTTCGTCCGTTTGTGTCGCAAGAGGTGATTGCCCGCTGTTACGAACAGGCTGCTGAAAAGAAAGCGGTTGTTCCGGTGGTCAATGTGGTAGAGACTGTCCGTCACCTGTGTCAGGGAGGAAGAAGCGAGACAGTGCCCCGTGACGAGTATCGGCTGGTGCAGACTCCTCAGGTGTTTGACGCAGAATTGCTGCTGCGGGCTTATCGTCAGCCTTATACGCCCGACTTTACCGACGATGCTTCTGTAGTAGAGGCTTTGGGTGAACCTGTCTGGCTGACAGAAGGCAACCGCGAGAATATCAAGATAACTACTCCTTTTGACTTGAAGATTGCCGAAGCTTTGTTATGTTCGATTTAGCTTCGCGTGACATAAAATATCTGTCGGGCGTGGGACCCCAGCGGGCTGCTGTGCTCAACAAGGAGCTGGGTATATATTCCTTGCACGACTTATTGTATTATTTCCCTTATAAATATGTAGACCGGAGCCGTATATACAGTATATACGAGCTGGATGGCAACATGCCTTACATACAGCTGAAGGGTGAGATCCTGAGTTTCGAGGATGTGGGCGAAGGACGCAACCGAAGACTGGTGGCTCATTTCTCCGACGGAACGGGAGTGGTGGACCTGGTCTGGTTTCAGGGGGTGAAATATATTATAGGAAAATATAAGATCCGTCAGGAATACATCGTCTTTGGAAAGCCTACGGTTTTCAACGGACGTATAAACATAGCTCATCCCGATGTGGATGCTGTGGCCGATCTGAAACTTGAAACGATGGGACTGCGTCCTTATTATAATACGACGGAGAAAATGAAGCGCAGTTCGCTCAACTCCCATGCTATCGAGAAAATGATGGCTACGGTGGTAAAACTGCTTTCTGATCCTCTGCCCGAGACGCTGTCGCCGGCCATACTGCGCGAACATCATCTGATGCCGTTGACCGAAGCGCTGGTAAACATACACTTCCCGACCAGTGCCGAACTGCTGCGTAAGGCGCAATACCGGTTGAAGTTTGAAGAACTGTTCTATGTACAGCTCAACATTTTGCGTTATGCACGCGACAGGCAACGCAAGTATCGGGGATATGTGTTCAGTAAAATAGGCGATATATTCAATACGTTTTATTCCAAAAATCTTTCTTTCGAACTGACCAATGCCCAAAAGCGGGTGTTGAAGGAAATCCGTCGCGACATGGGGATGGGCAGGCAGATGAACCGCCTGTTGCAGGGCGATGTGGGTAGCGGAAAGACGCTTGTGGCGCTGATGAGTATGCTTATAGCACTTGACAACGGTTATCAGGCATGTATGATGGCGCCTACCGAAATTCTGGCCAATCAGCATTACGATACAATCCGGGAGTTTCTGCATGGTATGGATGTACGGGTGGAACTGCTCACCGGTTCGGTGAAGGGAAAGCGCCGGGAAGCGATTCTGGCAGGGCTGCTCAGCGGCGAGGTACAGATTCTGATAGGTACACATGCCGTTATCGAAGATACGGTGAACTTTGCTTCGTTGGGCTTTGTGGTCATCGACGAACAGCATCGTTTTGGTGTTGCCCAACGGGCCAGACTGTGGACAAAGAGTGCGCAGCCCCCTCATGTGCTGGTAATGACGGCTACCCCTATTCCGCGTACATTGGCCATGACGCTGTATGGCGATCTGGACGTGTCGGTGATTGACGAATTGCCGCCGGGACGGAAACCGATCGCTACGATTCATCAGTTCGACAACCGGCGTGAGAGTCTGTATCGTTCGGTACGGAAGCAGATTGAGGAAGGACGTCAGGTGTACATTGTCTATCCGTTGATAAAGGAGAGTGAGAAGATAGACCTGAAGAATCTGGAGGAAGGATATCTGCATGTATGTGAAGCATTCCCTGACTGTAAGGTATGCAAGGTGCACGGCAAGATGAAGCCGGCCGAAAAAGACCGGGAAATGCAACTCTTTGTGTCGGGTGAGGCGCAGATTATGGTGGCTACCACTGTGATCGAGGTAGGGGTGAATGTGCCTAATGCTTCGGTGATGATTATTGAAAATGCCGAACGTTTCGGCTTGTCCCAGCTTCACCAGTTGCGCGGACGCGTAGGGCGTGGAGCCGACCAGTCTTATTGTATTTTGGTGACCGGTTACAAGTTGGCTGAAGATACCCGCAAACGGTTGGAGATTATGGTGCGGACCAATGATGGCTTTGAGATAGCCGAAGCCGACCTGAAACTGCGTGGACCGGGCGATCTGGAGGGAACGCAGCAAAGCGGCATTGCCTTCGATCTGAAGATAGCCGATATAGCCCGTGACGGTCAGTTGCTGCAATATGTGCGCGAAGTGGCACAAAAAATCGTAGATGCTGATCCGAACGGAGTTCTTCCTGAAAATGAAATACTCTGGAGACAATTGAAGGCTTTGCGGAAGACGAACGTTAACTGGGCGGCCATTAGTTGAAAAAACGGTTAAATATACACTTTATTTCCGCTTTTATGTTGTATAACATATTTAGCCTTATTCCCCCTATTTATAGGGGGTTAGAGCCTGTTCCCTTTTGTTTTTAGATTGTTACTCTTGAAAAAATAGTTAATAAAGGGTACTCTTTTTCAGCGAGAAGTTTTATCTTTGGGGAAATTTTTAAAAATAATCTGGATATTCGCGTTGAACAAGCCTCTGATTCTCTAATTACATACTTGCCACGGGTATCAAAAATGAAAGACAACAGACAGAATGAGTTTTAAAGGAATAAAAACAGTTTTGATAGCCGCGGCGGCTATGGTCAGCCTGAATTCTTTTTCTCAAGACCTTATTGCCCGTCAGGCTCCGATTGATAGAAAATTAAAAAGTGTAGATTCGCTGGCTTTACAGAAACAGATACGTGCCGAACAGGCTTTGTATCCGGGACTTGATCTCTATCCCAATTGGAATAATGAACTTGTACAGGCTTACGGAAATGCCATTGTACCTGAAAAATATACGTTTGATTTGACGGGCTTCTGTATGCCTACCGAGCACACCCGCATTACCGATGTGTTTGGTTATCGTCCCCGTCGGCGTCGTGCTCACTACGGATTGGATATTAAAGTATATGTAGGCGACACGATCCGTGCAGCTTTCGACGGTAAAGTTCGTATTGTGAAGAATCAGGGACGGCGCGGCTATGGAAAGTATGTAGTGATCCGTCATGATAATGGTCTGGAGACAGTGTATGGCCACTTGTCTAAGCAGCTGGTCGATGTGAATCAGCGTGTAAAGGCCGGTGAACCGATTGCCTTGGGTGGAAATACAGGTCGCTCGACAGGTTCGCATCTTCATTTCGAAACCCGTTTCTTGGGAATTCCTATTAATCCTGCTTTGATGTTTGATTTTGAAAAACAGGATATCGTAGCAGACTCCTATACTTTCCAGAAGACGAAAGGATCTTCGGACAAAGCCAAGAGCATGGCTTCGGGCGAAGGTTTGTTCTATAAAGTTAAAAGAGGAGATACATTGTCTAAAATCGCTGCCCGTCAGGGTGTTTCCATTGATAAACTTTGCAAGCTGAACCGTATCACGCGTAGAACAATCTTGCGTCCGGGTCAGGTATTGCGTTGTTCATAACAAAAACGTAAACAATCTTTATAGCAAGAGGGCACTTTAAATAGATTTTAGAGTGTCCTCTTTTCATTTCTCTCCAATTATCACTATCTTTGTGGCCTATTAGTAAGGAAATGAAAGATACTAAACAACAATTTGAGCATGTCATTGCGGTATGTCGTGAGTTGTTCTCGAAGAAACTGCACGATTACGGTCCGGCGTGGCGCATTCTCCGTCCCTCTTCTGTTACCGACCAGATATTCATTAAAGCCAATCGCATACGTAGTATTGAGACTAAAGGAGTGGCATTGGTGGATGAAGGAATCCGTTCGGAGTTTATTGCCATTGTAAATTATGGAATTGTAGGCCTGATACAGCTGGAACTGGGATATGCCGAGTCGGCCGATATATCGAATGGGGAGGCTTTGGCCTTGTATGACAAGTATGCCAAGCAGTCGCTTGACCTGATGCTTGCCAAAAATCACGATTACGATGAGGCCTGGCGTAGTATGCGTATCAGTTCGTATACAGATCTGATTCTGATGAAAATTTACCGTACCAAACAGATAGAGAGTCTGGCTGGGCAGACGTTGGTGTCGGAAGGAGTGGATGCCAACTATATGGATATGATTAATTATTCTGTATTCGGTTTGATAAAGATAGAATTTGGAGACTGATAAGAAACATATTATCATGAAAGTGTGGGTGAACATCTGCCGTTTCGTTTTGGCTGTAGTGTTCATCTTTTCCGGATTTGTAAAAGCGATAGATCCTTTTGGTTCGTTTTATAAAATTCAGGATTATCTGACTGCATTCAATCTGATTTCGTGGTTTCCGGGATATTGGCCGTTACTATTTGCCGTATTGCTTGCAGCAATCGAGTTCTGTGCTGGTATTTATCTTTTCTTAGGTATTCGGCGGAAGATTTCTTCGACGCTGGCATTTCTGCTGATGCTTGTGATGACTCCGTTGACGTTCTATCTGGCTTTAGCCGATCCGGTGTCGGATTGTGGTTGCTTCGGAGATGCACTGGTATTGACTAACTGGCAGACTTTTGGTAAGAATGTGGTGCTGTTGGTTGCAGCTGTTACTGTATTCCGTCAGTGGCGGGAGATTACAAGGTTCATTACCCTGAAAATGGAATGGATTTTTTCCATGTATACCATTCTTTTTGTGTTTGCTTTGTCGGCCTATTGCTTGCGCAACCTGCCTTTGCTTGATTTCCGCCCTTATAAGATAGGAACGAATATCAAGGCCGGGATGGAGATTACCGAAGGGGCTAAGCTCAGTGTACTCGAAACGACGTTTGTGATGGAGAAAGATGGTAAGCGGAAAGAGTTTACGCTGGATAACTATCCGGACAGCACCTGGACGTTTGTCGAAACTCGTACGATTGTCAAGGAGAAGGGGTACGAACCGCCTATTCATGATTTTGCAATGCAGAGTCTGACGAGTGGGACAGATATTACAGACAGTGTACTGACCAGTCGCGGATATACTTTCCTGTTGGTGGCCCATCGCATAGAGGAGGCTGATGACAGCAATATCGATCTTATTAATGAAATCTACGATTATAGTGTAGAACACGGATATGGATTTTATGCCCTGACTTCTTCGCCTGAAGACGCCATTGCTTTGTGGTGCGACCGTACGGGTGCCGAATATCCGTTCTGCCAGATGGACGACATTACGTTGAAGACTATCATACGTTCCAATCCAGGATTGTTGCTGATTAAGGACGGTACTATTCTGAACAAGTGGAGTGACAGCCAGCTGCCCGATGAATATGTGTTGACCGATAGTCTGGACAAACTGGAACTGGGCCGTCAGAAATATGTGAACGATTGGTACACGATGGGCTATGTGCTCTTGTGGTTTATTGTTCCATTGGCCTTTGTCATTGGAGCCGATCAGCTGTTTGTGGTCAGATTGCAGAAGAAGGCGGAACGCAGCAAGCCGCAGCGTGATGAAGAGCAGCAGTAAAGTTACAGAAATTATTAACCCTTTTTAAATATAAACAAAATGAGAAAAAACATTGTTGCAGGAAACTGGAAAATGAACAAAACCCTTCAGGAGGGTATTGCTCTTGCAAAAGAACTGAATGAAGTACTGGCTAACGAAAAGCCTAACTGTGATGTAATCATCTGTACACCGTTTATTCATCTGGCATCGGTTACTCCGTTGGTAGACCCTGCCAAGATTGGTGTAGGTGCAGAAAACTGCGCTGATAAGGAATCGGGCGCTTATACCGGTGAAGTTTCAGCTGCTATGGTTGCTTCTACAGGTGCAAAATATGTAATTCTGGGTCACTCAGAGCGTCGTGCTTACTATCACGAGACAGTAGAAATCCTGGAAGAGAAAGTAAAACTGGCTTTGGCCAATGGTCTGACTCCTATCTTCTGTATCGGTGAGGTACTGGAAGAGCGTGAGGCTAACAAGCAGAACGAAGTAGTTGCCGCACAGCTGGCTTCTGTATTCTCTCTGTCTGCTGAGGACTTCTCGAAAGTTATCCTGGCTTATGAACCGGTATGGGCTATCGGTACAGGCAAGACTGCTACTCCGGAGCAAGCTGAAGAAATCCACGCTTTCATTCGCTCTACTGTAGCAGAGAAGTATGGCAAGGAAATCGCTGACAACTGCTCTATCCTTTACGGTGGTAGCTGCAAGCCCTCGAATGCCAAGGAATTGTTTGCAAAACCCGATGTTGACGGTGGTCTGATTGGTGGCGCTGCTTTGAAGGCTGCTGACTTCAAGGGCATCATCGACGCATTCAATGAATAATTGATAACGGGCAATTGATAACGGGCAACGGGGCGCGGATGCAACATTCCGACAAGTCGTTCTAGCTTGTTATCAATTGCCTTTCTTCCACTTTCCGAGTGTCGGTGAACTGAACCTGGCGGTGTGTCGGAAACATGAATCGGTTTGTAGCCTTCGGGCGAGGCCGTTGTCCGGACACGGATTATAAGTGAAGAACGTTTATGTATGACGTATAGTCCGTATCTGAAAAAGCCGCATGTCTGTCGGGGCTTTCTGCCTGGCCGGCAAGAAGTGAGAGGATGCAATATTTAATCATCACATATCGATATACATATTATATATGAAAAGACTTGGTTTGTTTTTAGTGGTATGTTTCGCTTTCGTAACCTTTTCGGTGGCGCAGAACAACATAGTGAAAAGTCTGGAGCGCGATGTGCCCGGACAAGGCAAGGTGCGTGTCCATCAGGATGCGCGTATCACGGCTCTGATCGGTTCGGAGTATGTATCTACCGGAAGCGATGACACCAGAACCATTAAAACTTCGGGCTATCGCATTCAGGTGTATGCCGGAAACAATACCCGCCAGGCCAAGAACGAGGCGCATGCGGTGGCTTCGCGCATCAAGGAATATTTTCCGGAGCTGGCCGTTTACACTTCTTTCAATCCGCCCCGCTGGCTGTGTCGGGCGGGCGATTACCGCAGCATTGAAGAAGCCGATGCGATGATGCGAAAACTGCGTGCTACGGGCGTTTTCAAAGAAGTTTCGATTGTGAGAGAACAGATTAATATACCATTATAAAGTCTCAAATATAAAAAAGCTATGTTAGGAAAAGAAGAAATAGAGTCTCCTGCATTGGATGAGTTGAAGGAACACTACCAGCGTATCCTTACCTTGCTGGGTGAAGATGTGGAGCGTGAAGGATTGCTGAAGACACCGGAACGTGTGGCCAAGGCCATGCTGACCCTGACCAAGGGTTATACGATGGACCCTCATGAAGTGTTGCGTTCGGCCAAGTTCAAGGAAGAATACAGTCAGATGGTGATTGTGAAGGATATTGATTTCTTCTCCCTGTGCGAGCACCACATGCTGCCTTTCTATGGCAAAGCGCACGTGGCTTATATTCCTAACGGCTACATCACGGGGTTGAGCAAGATTGCCCGTGTGGTAGACATCTTCTCGCACCGGCTTCAGGTGCAGGAGCGCATGACGCTGCAGATTAAGGAATGCATTCAGGAGACGCTCAATCCGCTGGGTGTAATGGTGGTGGTCGAGGCCAAGCACATGTGCATGCAGATGCGAGGCGTAGAGAAACAGAATGCCATCACCACAACTTCCGATTTCACCGGTGCTTTCAACCAGGCAAAGACGAGAGAGGAGTTCATGAATCTTATCAAGCATCACTCTACTTCCCTGTGATCTGTCTATAACTTATAGCAGACGTATTTCTATAGCCAGCTTCCCTTGGGCTGGCGCGTAAAGTCCATAGTCAGTAATGTAATACTCTTCTTTAGGGTTGCTGACTATGGACTTTGTTTTTTCAATATGCCTGTAGTGTGTTGTTGCAACTTCTGTGCACTGTCGGTGCAAAAGCGATGCACTGCCACTGCAAAGGCGTTGCACCGTTGCTGCAAAGGCGTTGCAGCATCAGTGCAAAGGCAGTGCACTGATGCTTTGCTGGCTTTTCCTGATTTACCCGGCCGTTTCTTTGTTTTATAAACTACCGTAGTGGGCAGCTTCCGGAAATCTTTTCTGTTTAACTGGAGTCTTTGTATTTGATATAAAAAACGTTACCTTTGTGTCAGGTGGATGTTCCGCCGTTTTTTCTAATAGCCTAATCAATAATGAAACACATGAAACGAAATGTATGGAGAGCTGTCCTCGGGGCAGTATGTCTGGGCAGCTTGTGTGCTGCATGTACTACACGTCAGGAAATCCGTATCACAGGTTCCCTGCGCAATGCCGACGGGGCGACTCTTATCTGTTACCGTTCGGTCGGCGGAATGTTCAATTCGGAGACTTACGATACACTGGCCTTGCAGGCCGACAGTACCTTTGTGCTGACGTTGCCCGGGGGCGAATATGAATGTTTCAACCTCGCTCTGTATGGGAAAAAGAAGCTGGGTACGCTGCTGACAAAAGGCGGAAATATCCGGGTGCAGCTGGACGGGCAGTCCGAGCAGCCGATGACTATCCTGGAAGGTCAGGACGAAAAAACAACTCATGTGGCAGAAGTGATGTCACAGCTGTACGATGACGTGTTCGACATCCGGACCCGTCAGGGCGACCGTTGGGAAATAGCCGATGATACCATCGCTGCATCGGTACGCCGCAAGCTGACGAACTATGCCCTGTCGCTGGACAAGGAGGTGGAAGGTGTGGACGAAGAACTCCGTGACAAAGCCCGTCAGGACATACGCATGCAGTTGCTGCTGGCGTTCCAGAATCAGTTGCTGGCCACCACCTTCCGGTCGTCCGAAGCTACGAAACAGGAATGGCTGGCCGAGCTGGACAGCATGACGACTTTCTGCTCCATCAATCATCCGTACAGTCCTTTCTCCAGGGCTTTCTATTCGGTGGTGAGCTATGACACCGGCATCCGCTACTACACCAAAGGCGAGCCGAAGCCCGAAGGGGTGGAAAAGGGAGTCGAATTGGCCTTTTACGATTTCGAGCATCGGCTGATAGGCAAGGCGCAAGAGGCTGCTATGGCACAACTTTTCCTTGAAGATGAAGGGCAGCAACGTTACGACCCGGCGCTGCTTCCGCTGGCCGACGAGTTCTGCAAACTGCATCCCGAAAGCCCTTGGATGCCGTGGGTGAGCCGTGCCGTGGGCAAGAACCGTGCCTTCAACGAAACCGCTATTCCGGCCGACCTCCACTTCCCCGACGTGAGCTCGGCCCAGACAATAAAGGATGTGACCGACCTGTACAAAGGCAAGGTTATCTTTATGGACATCTGGGCTACATGGTGCGGCCCCTGCCGTGCGGCATTTGCCCACATCGGTCCGTTGCAGGAGTATGCCGTAGCCAATGATGTGGTATTGCTTTATCTCTCCATCGACCGTCCGGAGAACGATGAGAAGTGGCGGAAGATGGCTGCCTATTATGGATTGAAAGGCGAGCACGTCCGCGTGCAGAACGCTTTTCATCAGGAAGTGTACGACACCTTTGGCCGTCAGGGTGCCTTGAGCATTCCCCGTTACGTCATTTTCGACAAGCAGGGGAAGATTCGCTTCACTTCGGCTGCCTCGCCCGAACAGTGGGATAAGTTGAAGGAACAGTTGCAGGAGGCTGCCAGGTAAAGGATTCGGGAACAAGTCTGTGTGCTGTCTGTTTGCAAAAATGATCCCCGTTTTTCGTGCGTCTGAGCAACACTTGCACGGCTCGTGAGCGACACTTGTACGGCTCGCGAGCCACACAAGTGTTTCAGAAATGTAATGCAAGTGTCGCTCGTGCGGGTGGGGAGCGGCGGTTTTTTCTTGCGATGTCTGACTGTTGTTTGCGAGAAAAATGTATATTTGCGTAACTTATTATTCTGAAGGACCATGAGCAAGATTTATCCGGTAGGCATACAGAGTTTTGAAGAGATACGTCGGGGCGGTTATTGCTATATAGACAAAACATCTCTGATTTATCAGTTGGTAAAGACGGGCAAATATTACTTTCTGAGCCGTCCACGCCGTTTTGGCAAGAGCCTGCTCATCTCTACGTTGGAAGCTTATTTCTTAGGAAAGAAGGAGCTTTTCCAGGGACTCGCCATGGAAGGGTTGGAGAAGGACTGGACGACGTACCCCGTGCTTCACCTCGACCTGAACGCGCGGAAGTATGAGGACGCCGCTTCGCTGACCGCCATCCTGAACCAGCACTTGGAGAGTTGGGAAGCCTTGTATGGTGACGAGAAGAAGGATCGTGCTCCCGAAGAGCGTTTTGCCTGGATTATAGAGAAGGCCTGCCGGGCGACGGGGCGGAATGTGGTGGTGCTGGTGGACGAGTACGACAAGCCTATGCTACAGGCCATCGGCAACGAACCCCTGCTCACCGACTACCGCAACACACTGAAGGCCTTCTACGGTGTACTGAAGAGTTGTGACAAATACCTCCGCTTTGCCCTGCTGACAGGGGTGACAAAGTTCAGCAAGGTCAGCGTGTTCAGCGATCTGAACAATCTGATGGACATCTCCATCGACGACCGGTTTGCCAGCATATGCGGCATTACGGAACGCGAACTGCATCGCGATTTCAAGGAAGACATCGCAATGCTGGCCCAAAAGAACCATCTCACGGAGGACGAAGCTAAACTGCAGTTGAAAGAACAATACGACGGATACCACTTCGTGGAAGATAGCGAGGATATCTACAACCCGTTTAGCCTGCTTAATACATTTGCCAAGATGAAGTTCGGCAGCTACTGGTTTGAAACGGGCACACCAACTTTCCTTGTGGAACTGCTCCAGCGCAGCAAGTACGACTTGCACCGCCTGACCGAGGAGATGGCTACGGCCGATTCGCTGGGGGGCATCGACACCATGTACATGAATCCTGTTCCCATCCTCTATCAGAGCGGTTATCTGACTATTAAGGGGTATGACAGGGAGTTCAGGACCTATGAATTGGGTTTCCCAAATCAGGAAGTGGAAGAGGGTTTCACCAAATTCCTGTTGCCCAATTATGCTTCTCTTCCTTCGGGCAATTTGTCTTTCGAGATAATGAACTTTGTCAAAGAGGTGCGTAGCGGTAACATCGACGCCTTCATGCACCGTCTCCAGAGCTTCTTTGCCGACACGCCCTACGAGCTGATACGCGACTTGGAGCTTCACTACCAGAACGTGCTGTTCATTGTCTTCAAACTGCTGGGCTTTTATACGCAGGCGGAGTATCATACATCTTATGGCCGCGTGGATATGGTCGTCAAGACCGACCGCTATATCTATGTGATGGAGTTTAAGCTGGAAGGTTCCGCCGAGGAAGCCCTTCGGCAAATCAATGAAAAGCAATATCCCCTGCCTTTTGCTGCCGATGGGCGGACACTTTATAAGATAGGTGTGAACTTCAGCAATGCCACGCGTGGCATTGAGAAGTGGGTGGTGGAAGGAGTATAACGCGAATCGGTTCGTTCGTTTTAGAAACTCAGCACCACCCGGTCGCCCAATCGTTTAGCCATGATGCTCTGTACTTCGCGCAGTTCGCTGTAGCGCTGCATGATGGAGTTGCACTTTTCGTTGTCGTTGGCCACGGCGGGGTCTTGCAGGGCAAACATCATGTGCTTCAGTTCCTCGCTGACGATGGCGTACTTGAAGTTGATCATCAACGTGGGCACCAGTTCGTAAAGGCGTTCTTCGTCGGTGACAATTTTCTGGTTCTTCGAGTGGTACTTGCTCAGCTGGTATCGGCTGCTGACCAACTCGACAGTCAGTTTGCTGATGGCCGGGTCGGGATGGTTCAGGAAATAGCGTTCGGCAATGAAACCTTCGTCGTGCAGATGGGCGGCGGCTTCTGTCATAATCTGCCGGTGCAGTGGGTTGTGGAAGGCGAGTTCGTCTTCTTTCAGGTCGTTTATTACGTATTCGATGACGCTGACCGGAACTTCTTCGCCAGCTTCGTCGGTGGTGTTGCACATGACGCGTTCGCCGTAGCGTACAACCATTTGCAGAATCAACCGTTCGTATTTGTAGAACTCCCGTCCTTCCTTGCCTTCCTGTGGGATGAACGACTCGTATGCATCCGCCGGTAGGGCGGCTTCGGGCGGGAAGTCGGTTGGGGGATAGGGAGCAGGAGCCGTTTCCTGCGTAGGGCTGTCGGCGGCAGGTGCGGGAATGTCATCCGTCGGTGCGTTGGCAGCAGTTTGTGGCATGTCGCTGTTGGGCACGGTTGCGCTGTTGCCTGCGGGTGTGTTGGCTCTGGCAGCGGCGGCCCGGCGTTCGCGCTCGATGCGTTCGGCTTGCTGTTCGGCCTGTTTCTCGCGGCGTTTGGCCACTTCGTTCACCAGCAGGCGGTCTTCTACATGCAGCAGCTGGGCGCACTCCTTGATGTATACGTCGCGCACGATGGCTTCGGGTATTACCGAAATGCTTTGTACCAGATTGCTGATCAGTTCGGCCCGTTTGATGGGGTCGCGTCCGGCGTCCTTCAGCAGCAGATTAGTTTTGAAGCGGATAAAGTCCGTTTCGTGTTCGTTGATGAATGCTTGAAACTCGGTAGCGTTGTGCTTACGGGCGAAAGAGTCGGGGTCGTCGCCGTCGGGCAGGAGGCACACTTTGATGTTCATTCCTTCTTCGAGCAACATGTCGATGCCTCGTATGGATGCTTTGATACCGGCCGCATCGCCGTCGTAGAGCACGGTCATGTTGTTGGTGAAGCGGTGTATCATCTTGATTTGCTGTGTGGTCAGCGCCGTACCCGACGAGGCTACCACATTCTCCACACCGCTCTGGTGCATGGAGATAACGTCGGTATAACCTTCCACCAGGAAGCAGCGGTCCTGCTTCACGATGGCCTGCTTGGCGAAGTAGATGCCATAGAGTTCGTTGCTCTTGTGATAGATTTCGCTTTCGGGCGAGTTGACGTACTTCACTTTGACGCCCTTGGTGGCAGCGGCCAGCACACGTCCGCCGAAGGCTACCACTTTGCCCGACAGCGTATGGACGGGGAAGATGACGCGTCCCCAGAAACGGTCGCGCAGGCGGTGGTCGTCCGTCTCGTAGCAGAGGCCGGTCTTCACCAGAAACTCTTTCTTATATCCTTTCTTGAGGGCTTCTTGGGCAAAGGCATCGTGGCTGTCGGTACAGTAGCCCAGCTGGAACTTCTCGATGATGTCGTCGCGGAAGCCGCGGCTGTGGAAGTAGGCCATGCCGATGCTGCGTCCGTCCACGTGGTTGTGGAGGATGTTTTGGAAATAGTCGCGTGCAAACTGGTTGACGACAAAAAGACTTTCGCGTTCGCTTTGCGCCTGTTTTTCTTCGTTGGACAGTTCGCGTTCCTTGATTTCGATGCCGTACTTCCGGGCCAGGTAACGCAATGCCTCGGGATAGGTCAGCTGTTCGTGCTCCATGATGAAGTGAACGGCGTTTCCACCCTTGCCGCAGGCAAAGCATTTGCAAAGCCCTTTCGAGGGAGATACGTAGAAAGAAGGTGTCTTATCGTCGTGGAAAGGACACAGGCCGACATAGTTCACTCCGCGTTTGCGCAGGGTGACGAAGTCGGACACGACATCGGTGATCTGTGCCGCGTCCATAATCCGGTCGATGGTTGCCTGGTCTATCATGATGGTAAGTCAGCTGTTTCCTTTAAACGTGGTGCAAAGATAGCCTTTTTTCGCTTTACTTCTTCAATGCGTCGAGCAGTTCTTGCCAGTTGTCGCAAAGTGCCTGCATGGAGGGGAACAGCAGGTTGGCACCTGCGTCGAGCAGTACCTGACCGTCGAGCGGACCGGTATTGACAGCTATGGTGAAGATACCTGCGGCCACACCTGCCTGTACACCGATGGGAGCATTCTCGACGACGATGGCTTCGTGGGCCTGTACGCCGGCTTTCTCCAGTCCCATGAGGTAGGGCTCCGGATTGGGTTTGCCGTATTTCACGTCGAAAGCTGTGACCATGTGGCTACGGTCGAACATACCGGGGAAGTTGTGCGTCAGGCGGTCCAGCAGCGAGTGTTGTCCGGAACCTGTCACCAAAACGGGGGTAATACCTGCCGCCTTGACCTTCTGCAGTGTTTCCCAAGCGCCCGGCATCCGTTCGGGTTCGGGGTGCGAGTTGAATTCCTTGCTCTTTTCGGCATAGATGCCTTCTATCAGTTCGGGGCTGGCGTCCTTGCCAAACTGGCGCTGATAGACGATGTTGATGGTCGAGGCACCGGTACGCCCTTCGTGCAGATAGGCTTCTTCGCGACTGAGGTGCAATCCGTGGCGTTCCATCACTTTGTGCCACGCGTCGGCATGGTAGGGCATGGAGTTGAACAGTACACCGTCCATGTCGAACAGGGCGGCTTTCAGTTGCAGGTGGGGATAGCCGTGTTTCTGTAGATAGTCGGATATGGATTTTTCGAACATAATAAGTTTTTGAGTTATACGGAATGAGGAGTTGGTAAACAACAGACAGCGCAGACAAAGGCAGGAGGGGAAATGATGTCTGTTCCGCTTTGCAGGGAACGGTGTTTTCCATCTCGCTGCGCTTGCCTGCGCTGTTATCAGTATCTGTCTTTTACAGTCTTGCTCGGATAGCCTTCGACTCTTCTTCGTAACCAGGCTTGTTCAGCAGAGCAAACATGTTCTTCTTGTAAGCTTCTACACCCGGTTGGTTGAACGGATTTACACCCAGCAGGATGCCGCTGATACCGCATGCCTTTTCAAAGAAGTACATCAGTCCGCCGATGCTTTCTTCGTCGAGAGCCGGAAGTACGACGCGCATGTTGGGTACACCGCCGTCTACGTGTGCCAGCTGTGTGCCAAGTTCGGCCATCTTGTTGACTTCATCTACGTGTTTGCCGGCAAGGAAGTTCAGACCATCCAGATTGGCTTCATCAGTCGGAACAGTCAGTTGGTGCTGAGTCTTTTCGACAGAGATAACGGTTTCGTAGATGGTACGTTCGCCTTCCTGAATCCATTGTCCCATAGAGTGCAGGTCGGTTGAGAAGTCAACGGCTGCGGGGAATATACCCTTTCCGTCTTTACCTTCTGATTCACCGTACAGCTGCTTCCACCATTCGTTGAAGTAGTGAAGTTTGGGGTTGAAGTTGACGAGTATCTCGATTTTCTTACCGTTCTTGTACAGTTCGTTGCGGGTAGCAGCGTACAAGGCGGCAGGGTTCTCAGCAAACGGAACATTAAGGCCGCAAGCCTTTTCCATAGCAGCTGCTCCGGCTACCAGTTTTTCGATGTCGAATCCGGCAACGGCGATAGGCAGCAGACCTACCGGTGTCAGTACCGAGAAACGTCCTCCTACATTGTCGGGGATGATGAATGATTTGTAACCTTCGCGGTCGGCAGTGACGCGGGCAGCACCTTTCTTGGCATCGGTGATGGCTACAATTACTTTCTTGGCCATTTCTTTACCGAGCTGGTCCTCGCATTGCTTCTTCAGCAGGCGGAAAGCAAGAGCCGTTTCGGTAGTAGTACCCGACTTGGAGATGTTGATAACACCGAATTTCTTTCCTTTCAGGTATTCGGTCAGTTCGTATAGATAATCTTCACCGATGTTGTGTCCGGCAAAAAGAATAACGGGGCCGTTCTTCTTTTCCTGCAACCAGGCGAAGCTGTTTGACATGGCCTCGATGACAGCACGTGCACCAAGGTAGCTTCCGCCAATACCGGCTACTACCACTACTTCGCAATTGTCGCGCAAAACTTGTGCGGTAGCTTTCAGGTCGGCCAAGTGTTCCGGCGTGATGGAAGAAGGCAGATGCAGCCAGCCAAGGAAGTCGTTACCCTTGCAGGTACCGTTTTCCAATGCTTCTTGTGCAGCCTTTACTTGGGCTTCGTAAGCGGAAATGCTTTCTTTGGAAACAAATCCAAAAGTTTTTTCAATGTTCAAACTAATCATAATATTCTAATTTTTAAGTTCGTAGGTTCTTTATTAGCCTTTACAGGCGTTGTGCATGGTCTGTCTGTCGGGTATGCATATTACCGGAAAGAGTCTGTCAGCAGCTTGATTTCGATAGTTGGCGAAATGCGTTCGTACAGGATATTGTAGACGGCATCGAGGATAGGCATATTGACGTGATAGTGCCTGTTGATTTCCTTGATACACTTGGTGCCGTAATATCCTTCGGCTATCATTTCCATTTCTATCTGGGCGCTTTTGACGGAATATCCTTTACCAATCATGGTACCGAACGTACGGTTACGGCTGAAGTTGGAGTAGCCGGTGACGAGCAAGTCGCCCAAATAGGCGGAGTCGTACACGTTTCTGTTCAGGGGATATACCGTTTGCAGGAAGCGGTTCATCTCTTGTACGGCATTCGACATAAGCACGGCCTGGAAGTTGTCGCCATATTTAAGTCCGCTGCATATACCGGCGGCAATGGCGTACACATTCTTCAGCACCGAACTGTATTCGATGCCGGCCACATCGTTGCTGACGGAGGTCTTGATGAAACTGTTGGCCAGTTGCCGGGCAATGACGCAGGCTTTGGCTGTGTCGGGACAGGCTATGGTCAGGTACGAAAGACGTTCCAAAGCCACTTCTTCGGCATGGCAAGGCCCTGCCAGTACGGCAATGTTCTCGGCGGGCACGTTATACTCCTTGGTGAAGTATTCGGACACGATGAGGTTGTCGTCGGGGACAATACCTTTGATGGCGGTAATGATGAACTTGTCTTTGATTTTGGTCTTCAGTTTCTTCAGATGCGACTTCAGGTAGGGTGAAGGAGTCACGAAGATAAGGGTATCCGACTCTTTCACTACTTCATTAATATTGGAACTGAAGTTGATACGTTTGATATCAAACTTGACGCCAGTCAGGTAGGCAGGATTATGGCCGAGTCGTTTGAAATCGGCAATGCGGTCGTCGCGCCGCATGTACCAATTGATTGACTCGGCTTGGGCTAACACCATCTTGGCGATGGCGGTAGCCCAACTTCCTCCGCCCATAATGGCTATCTTTCCGGGTAGTTTCATTATTAATTCTTAATTCTGCCAATCCATTCCGTTACGTCGTTGACGGTCGGGTTGTTCAGCTCAAGTTTATATTTCTTGTTGATGCCACAGATGTCCATATGTAACTTTTGCGGGTTGACGTTGGCCATGTCGGCAATCTGGTTATAGCCGGCTTTCTGGATAACGGGTACCCATTCTTCGGGAATGCCGAGTTCGATGTACTTGGCTGGTGCATCCTTCGGAGTAACCTTTTCGGGACGCATCTGCGGGAAGAACAATACTTCCTGTATGAAGGCTTTTCCTGTCATCAACATAGTCAGACGGTCGATACCGATACCGATACCCGACGTAGGAGGCATACCATACTGCAGGGCTTTCAGGAAGTCCTGATCGATGAACATGGCTTCGTCGTCTCCCTTCTCGCTCAGGCGGAGCTGGTCTTTGAAACGCTCTTCCTGATCTATCGGGTCGTTCAGCTCGCTGTATGCGTTGGCCAGTTCCTTTCCGTTTACCATCAGTTCGAAGCGTTCGGTCAGGCCGGGTTTGCTGCGGTGCATCTTGGTGAGCGGGCTCATTTCGACAGGATAGTCGGTGATGAAAGTAGGCTGTATGAAGGTGCCTTCGCAGAATTCGCCGAAGATTTCGTCAATCAGTTTGCCCTTGCCCATGGTATCGTCGATCTCCATCTTCAGCTCACGGCAGATCTGACGGATTTCGTCTTCACTCTTGCCTTCGAGGTCATATCCAGTCTTTTCCTTGATGGCTTCGAGGATAGGCAGACGGCGGTAAGGAGCTTTGAAGCTGATGGTCTTACCGTCAATCTGTGTTTCGGTGCAACCGTTTACAGCAATACAGATGCGCTCCAGTAACTTCTCGGTGAAGCTCATCATCCAGTTATAGTCTTTATATTGTACGTACAGCTCCATGCAGGTGAATTCGGGGTTATGGTTTTTGTCCATACCTTCGTTGCGGAAGTTCTTACCGATTTCGTACACACCTTCGAAACCGCCTACGATGAGGCGTTTCAGATAGAGTTCTGTTGCAATACGCAGATACAGGTCGATATCGAGCGAGTTGTGGTGGGTGATGAACGGACGGGCACTTGCTCCTCCGGGGATAGACTGCAGAATGGGGGTCTCGACTTCGGTATAGCCGGCTTCATCGAGCACGGCACGCATGGTCGATATAACTTTTGAGCGCTTCAGGAATGTTTCCTTCACACCGTCGTTCACGATGAGGTCGACATAGCGTTGGCGATAACGCAATTCGGGGTCTTCGAACGAGTCGTAGGCTACTCCATCTTTATATTTTACGATAGGCAGCGGCTTGAGGCTTTTGGCCAGTACAGTCAGCTTTTTGGCATGTACGCTGATTTCGCCCATTTGGGTACGGAATACGAAGCCTTCGATGCCGATAAAGTCGCCCAAGTCGAGCAAACGTTTGAACACGGTGTTGTACATGTCCTTGTTTTCATCGGGGCAGATGTCATCGCGGGTGATGTATACCTGGATACGTCCTTTGGAATCCTGTAGTTCGATGAAGGATGCTTTTCCCATGACGCGACGGCTCATCATACGTCCGGCAATGCTTACCTGACGCGGTTCGTCATCGTCTTTGAATTCAGCTTTTATGTCGGTCGAGAAAGCGTTGGTTACATACTCTGCTGCGGGATAGGGCTCGATGCCCATCGCGCGAAGTTCATTCATGCTGTTGCGGCGAATGATTTCCTGTTCACTTAGTTCTAAAACGTTCATATCGTTAAATTTCACTCTATTTGGGTACAAAAGTACGAAACATTTTTTTAATAATACTATTTTTTGTCTCGAAATGACGCCAAAGGGACGCCTTATCTATGCTCTTTGTTTTTTTATTCTCTATTTTTAACCTTTTGTTTACACTTCTACCCGATGAAAAAGAAGTAACTTTGCGCCCGGATTGAATAAATGAGAAAGATATGACAGGACAACAAAAGACACCCACGGCGTTGGGTACTGAAAACATTGGTAAACTTTTGATGCAGTATGCCGTTCCGGCTATCATCGCAATGACTGCTTCTTCACTGTACAACATGGTAGATAGTATCTTTATCGGACACGGAGTTGGGCCGATGGCCATTTCCGGTCTGGCTCTTACCTTCCCGTTGATGAACCTGGCTGCGGCTTTCGGGTCGCTGGTGGGTGTGGGAGCGTCTACACTGATATCGGTCAAGCTCGGACAGAGAGACTATCAGACGGCGCAGCGGGTGCTGGGCAATGTGCTGGTGCTGAATATTCTGCTGGGTGTAGGATTTACGTTGGTGGTGATGCCGTTTCTGGACCCGATACTTTACTTCTTTGGCGGCAGTGACGAGACGGTGCCTTATGCTCGCGATTATATGGAGATTATTTTGCTGGGCAATGCCGTGACGCATTTGTATCTCGGACTGAATTCGGTGCTGCGTTCGGCCGGCCATCCGCAGAAGGCCATGTATGCTACCATAGCTACGGTGGTGATTAATACGATTCTCGACCCGTTGTTCATTTACGGTTTGGACATGGGCATCCGTGGAGCGGCTGTGGCTACTATTCTGGCTCAGATCATTGCCCTTATGTGGCAGTTCAGGCTGTTCAGCAATCGTGACGAACTGCTTCATTTCCATCGGGGGATTTTCCGGTTGAAACGTAAGATTGTGTTCGATTCACTGGCCATCGGTATGTCGCCGTTTCTGATGAATGTGGCTGCTTGCTTTATCGTTATCCTTATCAACCAGGGACTGAAACGGTATGGGGGCGACCTGGCTATCGGTGCTTTCGGCATTGTGAACCGTTTGGTATATATTGTGGTGATGATTGTGATGGGACTGAATCAGGGCATGCAGCCGATAGCCGGATATAACTACGGTGCCCGACTTTATCCGCGTGTGACAAAGGTGCTGAAGCTGACTATTGTTTACGCCACGGCAGTTACGACGTTCGGCTTTGTGGTGGGCATGGCGGTACCCCGGTTGGTGGTAAGCATTTTTACGTCCGATGCTGAACTGATCGATCTGTCGGCTCGCGGATTGCGCATCATTGTGATGTTCTTCCCCATAATTGGTTTTCAGATGGTGACTGCCAACTTTTTCCAAAGTATCGGGATGGCGGGGAAGGCCATTTTCCTGTCTTTGTCGCGTCAGTTGCTGATTTTGCTTCCCTGCCTGCTGATTTTGCCCCGCTTCTGGGGGGCCGACGGAGTGTGGTTCAGTATGCCGGTTTCTGATTTTCTGGCCAGTCTGGTGGCGGCCTTCATGTTGATTTGGCAATTCCGCAAGTTCAAGTCGGCTGCAGCTGCGTCAGATGCAACAATGGGGTGAGCAACCTTTTTCTTACTTTTTGATGGTGTTTTCCTTCAGAATATATATATTTGCTAGTGCAATAAAACTGAAAATAGATTATGGATAAATTTGTAGTCAATATAGGGCGTCAGTTGGGTAGCGGCGGACGCGAAATCGGCGAGAAACTGTCCCGGCGTTTAGGTATCGATTTTTATGACAAAGAGCTTATCAACCTGGCTTCGGAGGAGAGTGGCCTGTGCCGTGAGTTTTTCGAAAAGGCTGATGAGAAAGCTTCGCAAGGCATGGTGGGAGGCATATTCGGGATGCGTTTCCCGTTCTTTAGCGATGGTGTGCTTCCGTCGATGAACTGTTTAAGCAACGATGCCCTGTTCAAGGTGCAGAGCGGCGTCATCAGGAAGCTGGCTGCGGAGAAATCGTGCCTTTTCGTGGGACGCTGTGCCGACTACATCCTGCGCGACAATCCGCGTTGTGTTAACGTGTTTGTATCGGCTTCGCGCGAGGACCGCATCGCGCGTCTGTGCCGTTTGCATGGCATTTCTGAAAACGAAGCCGAGGAAATGATGAACCGTGCCGATAAGAAGCGTTCGGAGTATTATAATTATTATAGTTATAAGACGTGGGGAATGGCTTCGACTTATCATCTGTGCATCGACTCTTCCGTACTTGGCATCGAGAAGACGGTGGACTTTATCGAAGAGTTTGTCCGCCTGAAACTGAAGTGATGCCGAAAGCGCTGGCGTGCGCTGTGCGAAGGTTTCGTATAATAACTGTAAGTAAGTCTTTTTCTTACGCTCACAGACTCTTCGGGTGAATTCGCAATCTGCTGATTCTGAGGGTTCTGTGTCCTCTGCTCGATGCTATACGACTTAGAGTGCCTCAGTATACGACTTAGACCCCCTAAGTATACGACTGAGGGTATCTCGGTATACGACTGTGATACCCTCAGTCTTTTACTTTCTTTGGGTGTAAAAGATTATGAATGCTCCGGATGATACGGAGCGTAAAAAGAGGGTGTCAAACTCAAAAATGGCTGGTATATTATAGATTTTAGGCACGGACTACACAGAAAAACACAGGGAAAGGAATAAGAATAATCCGTGAAATTCAGTGTAATCCGTGCCTAAAGAAATTTATTCCCTTATGGAGCACGCCTTCTGACGTTGGCGAATATTGTCTTTTGCCGTTACATCATGGCCAGCAATATCATCTGTCCGGCCAGAATACGCAGAAACATAGTCAGCGGGTAGACGGTAGAATAACCTACTGATGGTGCATCGTTACCCGAAATCTGGTTAGCGTAGGCCAGTGCAGGTGGGTCGGTAGTACTTCCGGCAATAAGACCCATCAGCGTAAAGTAATTGACCTTGCAATATAGTCGAGCAATGATTCCGATAATCAGTAGCGGGATGACGGTAATCAGGAAGCCATATCCTACGTAGTACAGTCCGTTTCCGTCGACCACTGTTTGCACGAAGTGTTCACCAGCCTCAATACCCACGCTGGCAAGGAACAGTACGATACCTATTTCGCGCAACATCAGGTTGGCACTCATTGTAGTATAGGTGACAAGTTTCAGCTTATGTCCAAACCGTCCGATAAGGATGGCTACTACAAGCGGACCGCCAGCCAAACCCAGCTTGACCGGAGTAGGCATGCCGGGGAATGCGATGGGGAGACTTCCCAGCAGGATTCCAAGGAAGATGCCGACGAAGATGGTGATGATGTTGGGTGTGTCGAGGCGTTTCAGCTGATTGCCAAGCACGCCGGCCACACGTTCTACGGCATCCTGCTGACCTACCACCATGACGCGGTCGCCCACCTGTAGAATCAGATTCGGGTCGGCAAACAGGTCCATACCCGAACGGTTGACACGTGTCACGTTCACGCCGTACATGCTGCGGAAGTGCATGCTTCCCAGCTTTTTACCATTGATTTCTGATTTGGTCACAAGGATACGTCGCGAAACCATAGGCATGTCCTGCTTTTCCCAGTCTACCTGGATTTCGCGTCCGATGAATGCAGTGACGGCAGCAGCGTCTTCTTCCGAACATACGATGAAGAGCTGGTCGCCGATGTGGAATTCTGTATCTTGGCTAGGGATGCTGACGTGTCCTTCGTGGCGAATGCGCGAGCAGACAAACGGACGGCCCAGGAAGTCTTTTACCTGCAACAGCTTTTTACCGTCGATCGATTCGTTACGAACCTCCAGGTGAAGCATGTGGGGCTGGTGTTTCATGTCCGATTCCTGACTCTGAAGCTCTTTTTCTTCCTTCGAAAGGTTGATGCGGAAGATATACCGTATGGCGATGATCGAAGCAATAATGCCGACAACACCGAGCGGGTAAGCACAAGCATAACCCAATGCGATGGGATCGCCCGTGTAATGCAGCTGGTTCAAAGCTTCCTGGGCAGCACCCAAACCGGGAGTGTTGGTCACGGCACCATATAGAATACCGATCATCATGGGCAGTTCCACTTGCCCGTTGGCTATGAAATAGATGGAAAGTGCTACTACAATGTTGAGCACGACAATACCCACAGCTAGCATGTTCAGTGTCATTCCCCCTTTCTTGAACGAAGAGAAGAAAGACGGTCCTACCTGCAGACCGATACAAAATACAAACAGAATCAGGCCGAATTCGCGGATGAAGTGCAGGATGTGCGTTTCACCTGTGAAACCGAAGTGTCCCATCAGGATGCCGGTGAAGAGGACAAACGTCACTCCCAACGATACACCGAAAACCTTAATCTTACCCAACAGCACACCCACCGAAATAACGAATGCATACAAGCAGACGATATGGGCGACTGATGTGGAATCCCATAACAAACTTTCTAACCAATCCATACTCCTTAATTAATGTGCTTTTTGAAATTTCGCGCAAAAATACTTAATCAAAAGGAGTTAACAAAAGTTTTTCTTACTTTTTATTTTGCTGTGTCGCGCGAGTGTAGAAAAAGAACTTCTTTTTCCTATTATCGGCTATTGTCGTGATATCTTCTTATTTTACCAGCTGGATGGATTCATGTCAGCTGTTCGGGGAATGTAGCTCTGTCTGGCAGAAAAACTATATCATAAAGTAAGTATTGCGTGCGAAAATTCCCTAAAAACTCTTTTTCTTTGAAGTAATTCAGTATATTTGCAAGTCTATTCACGACATTATGAATTGTATTCATCTTTAATTTTTTAAATAAACTATGGCAGACAGTAAAGAAAAACTCTTCTCGGACTTTTCTCCCGTCAGCACTGAACAGTGGATGGAGAAAGTGACAGCCGACCTGAAAGGTGCGGATTTTGAGAAGAAACTCGTTTGGAGAACAAACGAAGGATTCAAAGTGAAACCTTTCTACCGTAAGGAAGATCTTGAAGGACTGAAGACTACTGACGCTCTTCCGGGTGAGTTCCCTTATCTGAGAGGTAACAAAAAAGACAACAACGAGTGGCTGGTTCGTCAGGAAATCAAGGTGGATGATGTAAAGGAAGCCAATGCCAAGGCACTGGACATCCTGAACAAAGGTATCGACTCCTTGTCTTTCCATGTAAAGGCCAAGGAACTGAACGCCGCATACGTGGAGGCGTTACTCGAAGGCATATGTGCCGATTGTGTAGAATTGAACTTCTCCACTTGTCAGGGACACGTTGTAGAACTGGCCAATCTGCTGGTGGAATACTTCCAGAAGAAAGGATATGATCTGGCTAAGTTGCAGGGTTCTATTAACTTCGATTACCTGAACAAAATGTTGTCCAAGGGTAAGGAGAAAGGCAGCCTGGTAGATACAGCCAAGGCTTTGATTGCCGCTACTGCTGCTTTGCCTCAATATCGCGTAATCAATGTAAACGCACTGACCCTGAACAATGCCGGAGCCTATATCTATCAGGAACTGGGTTACGCACTGGCTTGGGGTAACGAATATATGAATCTGCTGACCGAAGCCGGAGTACCTGCTGAAACCGTAGCCAAGAAGATTAAGTTTAACTTCGGTATCAGCTCTAACTACTTCCTGGAAATAGCCAAGTTCCGTGCCGGACGTATGTTGTGGGCCGACATCGTAGATTCTTATCTGGCCGAAGGCGACTGCAAATGTGCCGCTAAGATGAAGGTACATGCCGAAACATCTTCATTCAATCTGACAGTATTCGACTCTTATGTAAACCTGCTCCGTACACAGACCGAGGCCATGAGTGCTGCTTTGGCAGGCGTTGACTCAATGACAGTAGTACCCTTCGATAAGGCTTACGAGACTCCGAACGACTTCTCTGAGCGTCTGGCCCGTAACCAGCAACTGTTGCTGAAGGAAGAATCTCATTTCGATAAAGTAATCGACCCGGCTGCCGGTTCTTATTACATCGAGAATCTGACCGTTTCTATCGCTAAGCAGGCATGGGATCTGTTCCTCGCCGTTGAGGAAGAAGGCGGTTTCTATGCTGCTGTAAAAGCCGGTAAGGTACAGGAAGCAGTCAATGCAAGCAACAAGGCACGCCATGAAGCTGTAGCCAAACGTAAAGAAATCCTGCTGGGTACTAACCAGTATCCTAACTTTACAGAGTTGGCCGGTGATAAACGTCCTTTGGAAGCCGTTTGCTGCTGTGGCGGACAAGATACTTGCGAGAAAGATGTTCCTTCATTGAACTTTGACCGTGCAGCAAGCGAGTTCGAAGCTTTGCGTCTGCAGACTGAAACTTCCGGCAAACGTCCGAAAGCCTTCATGCTGACTATCGGAAATCTGGCTATGCGTCAGGCACGTGCACAGTTCTCTTGCAACTTCTTGGCTTGTGCCGGATACGAAGTAGTAGATAATTTAGGCTTTGCTACGGTTGAGGAAGGAGTAGAAGCTGCTTTGGCTGCCAAGGCTGATATCGTAGTACTTTGCTCAAGCGATGATGAATATGCTGAATACGCTGTTCCTGCCTTCAAGGCTTTGGACGGTCGTGCCATGTTTATCGTAGCGGGTGCACCTGCTTGTATGGACGAGTTGAAAGCTGCCGGTATCGAGAATTTCATCCATGTCCGTGTCAACGTATTGGAAACCCTGAAAGAATACAATGCTAAATTATTAAGTTAACAAGGGGACAAGGACACAAGCTGCAAGGAACAATTCCCTGGCAACTTGTCGGCTGAATCCTCGTCAACTACCAAAGAAGATGAGAAAAGATTTTAAAAATATAGATATATATGCCAATTTCAAGCCCGTTAACGGTGCTGAATGGCAGAAAGCCAACGGTATTCAGGCCGACTGGAAAACTCCGGAACACATCAATGTGAAGCCTGTTTATACCAAAGAGGACCTCGAAGGTATGGAACACCTTGATTTTGCTGCAGGTATTCCGCCATATTTGCGTGGTCCGTATTCTGTAATGTATACGCTGCGTCCCTGGACCATCCGTCAATATGCAGGTTTCTCTACAGCCGAAGAGTCAAATGCCTTCTATCGTCGCAACTTGGCTTCCGGTCAGAAAGGTCTGTCGGTAGCTTTCGACTTGGCTACACACCGTGGTTACGACCCTGATAACGAACGTGTAGTAGGCGATGTGGGTAAGGCTGGTGTATCTATCTGCTCGCTGGAGAACATGAAGGTTTTGTTCGACGGTATTCCTTTGAACAAGATGTCCGTATCAATGACGATGAACGGTGCCGTTCTGCCGGTTATGGCATTCTACATCAATGCCGGACTGGAGCAGGGAGCCAAGTTGGAGGAAATGGCTGGTACTATCCAGAACGATATCCTGAAAGAGTTCATGGTGCGTAATACCTATATCTATCCGCCTTCGTTTTCGATGAAGATTATCTCTGATATCTTCGAATATACATCACAGAAGATGCCTAAGTTCAACTCTATCTCCATTTCCGGTTACCACATGCAGGAAGCCGGTGCAACGGCAGACATCGAGTTGGCTTACACCTTGGCCGACGGTCTGGAATATCTTCGTGCAGGTGTAGGAGCCGGACTGGATATCGACGCTTTTGCTCCGCGTCTGTCATTCTTTTGGGCTATCGGAACCAACCACTTCATGGAGATCGCCAAGATGCGTGCTGCACGTATGCTTTGGGCAAAGATTGTGAAACAGTTCAATCCGAAGAATCCGAAATCACTGGCATTGCGTACACACTCGCAGACATCTGGTTGGTCACTGACCGAGCAGGATCCGTTCAACAACGTAGGCCGTACTTGTATCGAAGCCATGGCTGCTGCACTGGGACATACACAGTCATTGCATACCAATGCGCTTGATGAGGCTATCGCCTTGCCGACCGACTTCTCTGCACGTATTGCACGTAATACGCAGATCTATATCCAGGAAGAGACCAACATCTGCAAGAACGTTGACCCATGGGGCGGTTCTTACTATGTAGAGTCTTTGACTAATGAAATTGCTCACAAGGCTTGGGAACACATCCAAGAAATCGAAAAGCTGGGCGGTATGGCCAAGGCTATCGAAACCGGTATTCCTAAGATGCGTATCGAAGAAGCTGCCGCACGTACACAGGCACGTATTGATAGCGGTGCGCAGACCATTGTAGGTGTGAACAAGTACCGTCTGGAGAAGGAAGCTCCGATTGATATTCTTGAAATCGATAATACTGCCGTTCGTCAGGAGCAGCTGGAGAACCTGAAGCGTCTGAAAGAAGGACGTAACGAGGAAGAAGTTCAGAAGGCTCTGGACGCCATCACCAAGTGTGTGGAAACCAAGCAAGGCAACTTGCTGGAGTTGGCTGTAGAAGCAGCTCGTGTTCGTGCCACTTTGGGCGAAATCTCTTATGCTTGTGAAAAGGTAGTAGGACGTTATAAAGCAATAATCAGAACTATTTCAGGCGTGTATTCATCAGAAAGTAAAAATGATGCCGACTTCAAGCATGCTTGCGAGTTGTGCGAGAAGTTTGCTAAGAAAGAAGGTCGTCAGCCGCGTATTATGATTGCTAAGATGGGTCAGGACGGACACGACCGTGGTGCTAAGGTTGTAGCAACCGGTTATGCCGATTGCGGTTTCGACGTGGATATGGGACCGTTGTTCCAGACTCCGGCCGAGGCTGCCCGCGAAGCTGTTGAGAACGACGTTCACGTAGTGGGCGTATCTTCATTGGCTGCCGGACATAAGACTTTGATTCCGCAAATCATTGCCGAATTGAAGAAATTGGGTCGTGAGGATATTGTAGTGATTGCCGGTGGTGTAATCCCCGCACAAGACTATGACTTCCTGTACAAGGCTGGTGTAGCTGCTATCTTTGGCCCCGGTACTTCGGTTGCCAAGGCTGCTTGCCAGATTTTGGAGATCTTGATGGATGAAGAATAATCTTCTAAAAAGAGGATGAATAAAGGAAGGGATGGGAAGTAATTTTCCTATCCCTTTTTTGTTGGCTTTTAAAAAATATTGTACCTTAGCTCCGAAATGTCAAGAATGTATACTATGAAAAAAATAGTTTATGCCATTTGTTTGTTGGTTATGTTGATTGTGACAAAGGCACAGGCACAGTTCAATTCGGAGCTGAGTTTTGCCCGTATAGGTTTGGAGGAGGGTTTGTCGCAGAGTGCGGTACTAGACATTGTACAGGATAGTCAGGGGTGTTTGTGGCTCGCTACGCAGGATGGGTTGAATAAGTACAATGGTTATGATTTTACAGTATATCGTCACGATAGTCGGGATACGACTACACTTGCTAACGATTTTCTGTATGCACTGGACATAGATGTGCATGACCGATTGTGGATAGGTACCGAGTCTGGCCTTTCTTGCTATGATGCCAATCGGGATGCTTTCCGTAATTACAGTTTGAAAGACAGTTTGAACAAAAGACTTGCCGTTACTCATGTGGCTATTGTTGATTCATTGAGCCTGTTGTTTTTGGCTGGGAACCGATTGTATATGTTCGATGTTCATGAGGGCTTATCGAAACCTGCAGAACTTACTGGATTTGTCGATGTAGAGCAATGTTATTCGCTCACTCGTCGCGATTCTCTTATTTATATAGGTACAGATAAGGGCTTGTACATATATTCTGGTGGTAAAAAAGAAGTCAGAAAGTATTCATTCAAAGAATTAGAAAATTGTCGGATTTTGACCGCACTTATGCAGGCTCCTTCTTACTTGTGGGTGGCTACGGAAGGGCAAGGACTGTATCGTTTTGACCTAAGCGATGCCACAGTACGGCATTATACAGCCAGAGGAGAGCGCTGTATCGGATCAGACTATGTACGTTCGTTGGCTTTGGATCATTGGAACCGTTTGTGGGTAGGCACGTTTACTTCTTTGAATATTTACCGTCAGGAGGATGACACGTTCGAACAGTATGTGAACGATCCCTCCAATCCAGCTAGTTTGTCTCAAACATCGGTACGCAGTTTGTATTGTGATCGGCAGGGAGGCATGTGGATGGGAACTTATTTCGGCGGATTGAACTATTATCATGAACAGAAGAATCGGTTTCGTTATATTAGTCGGATGCCCGGTCGTAATTCGTTGAACAATAATGTGATTAGTTGTATCGTTGAGGATAAGAAACAGAATCTGTGGATAGGTACTAACGGCGGACTGAACCTATATGACAAGCAACAGGGGCAGTTTAGGGCTTTTACGACAGCGGATGGCCTTCCCTCGAATGACATCAAGGCTTTGCAGGTGGATGAAGAACGACAGGAGGTGTACATTGGCAGCCATGCCGGTGAATTCAGTATCCTGCATGTGCCAAGTGGGCGAATAGAGAACTTTATGCCGTCGGATAGGGTGACTGATGGTCGTAGTGTGTATACTCTTACTCCTAAGGGGAAAGACGAATTGTGGGTAAGTACGGTACGGACTATCAAATGTTTCGACAAACGGAGCCGGACCTTTACGGATTTTCCGATGATAGCCGATGGAAAGCCTATAGAACTATCCGAAATTCAATTGTTCTTTGAAGACAGCAAGCAGCGTATTTGGATTAGTGATAAAGAAAGTATTCATGTCTTTCGTATAGTGGGGAACACTTTGGAGCAGGTGTCTTTACTTCCTGCTGGGCATGAACTGGAGAGAAAAAAAATACAGTGTATACGTGAGCAGGCTAACCACGTATTCTGGCTGGGAACCCGTGACGGACTATACCGTTTCAATGAGAGCAAGGGAGAAGTGGTGTGTTATTCTACGGCCGATGGTCTGCCCAACAATGTGATATATGGTATTCTGGAAGACAGTTCTGGCAACCTGTGGCTTAGTACGAACGGAGGATTAAGTCGTTTCGTGCCTCGTATGGGAACATGTCGTAACTATACGGCAGCGGATGGTTTGCAAAGTAATCAGTTTACTCCTTATGCGTATTGTCTTACAGCAAACGGACAGATATATTTTGGCGGTGTCAATGGACTGACGGCGTTTTATCCTGACCAGCTAATTGATAATCCTTATACTCCCTCAGTGATTTTCACAGAATTGCGTCTATTTAATAAAACTGTGCATCCGGGTGACACGACTGGTATCTTGGAACGACATATCGGACGTACAAGGCGTATTACGCTCAAGGCGGAGCAGAGCATGTTTTCGCTGGATTTTGTAGTTCCCAACTATATAGCGGGTAATCACAACATCTTTGCTTACAAGTTGGAAGGGTATGATGCTGACTGGACTGTGACCCATACTATGCGTACGGTGTCTTATTCCCATTTGCCGCAAGGACACTATCGTTTTTTGGTGAAGGCTGCCAATAACGACGGTATTTGGAGTGATCATCCTACAGAACTCGAAATAGTGGTCTTGCCAGTTTGGTACAAGACCTGGTGGGCCAGTATACTGTTTTTTCTAGCGTTTGCAGGTAGCATCGCGTTTGTTGTTCGCTACTTTTGGACACGTAAAATCATGAAGGCACGGCTTGAAATGGAACGTATTGACAAAGAACGGTTAAAGGAGGTAAATGAAATGAAACTGCGCTTTTTTATCAATATATCTCACGAACTTCGCACTCCGTTGACGTTGATTATGGCGCCTTTGCAAGATTTGCTGGCTAAGGTACAAGACCGTTGGATGGGTAGACAGTTGGAGCACATCCGGCGCAATGCAGATCGTCTGCTGTATCTGGTCAATCAGTTGATGGACTACCGCCGTGCCGAGTTGGGTGTATTTCACTTAAAAGTAAGGCTTGTACCCATTCGACAGATAATGGAGAAGAATTTTCTTTTCTATGAACGTTTGGCGCAGCAAAAGCAGATTGTTTACCGTTTTGACTCAGATTTGGACGACCGGAAGATTCTTTGCGATCCGGAGTATTTGGAGTTGATAGAAAATAATCTACTTTCCAATGCTTTCAAGTACACTGGTAGGGGCAAAAGTGTAACTGTGACATTGAGGCAGGAAGGTGATGAGTTGATGTTACAGGTTAAGGATACGGGGATTGGTATTCCTCTTGGTAAACAAGACAGAATATTCGAACGTTTCTATCAGGCGGATAGTGAACATTTGGGTAGTGGTATTGGTCTCTCGTTGGTACAACGTCTGGTGGAGTTACATCACGGTGTCGTCAAGATGGAAAGTCAAGAAGGCGAGGGGAGTACGTTCACTGTTTTAGTGCCAGTGGTTGAATCTGCTTACACTTTGGAAGAAAAACAGTGTACTACAGAAGAGATAGAAGAAGTACACACAACCAATCGGCAGGAGATGTACATGGTGGACACAGAAGACGAACCGGTCGATGCTTCTTTGTCGGATGAGGACGGAACATCTACACAGGAAGACAAAATTCGGAAAGAAACTGTTTTGGTGGTGGAAGATCATGCAGATATTCGTTGTTATCTAGCTGAAAAATTGGGTACTATGTATCAGGTGGTGCAGGCGAGTAACGGAGAAGAAGCATTGAAGCGGCTAAAGGAACTGCCGGTAGACCTTGTCTTGACAGATGTAATGATGCCTGTCATGGACGGGTTTGCACCTGTGTCGCGCTATTAAGCAGAATATGAATACTTGTCACATTCCGGTTATCATCCTTTCGGCCAAGGCCGATGTTAAGGAACAGCTGGAAGGCTTACAGGTGGGAGCTGATGATTATATTCCAAAGCCTTTTGTGTTGAATATTGTGGTGACTAAGATACGAAATCTGTTTCGTACGCGTTATCGGGCCATCGAATACTATTCCAAGTCGATGGAGATAGAACCGGAGAAGATTGCCTTGAATCCGTTAGACGAAAAACTGTTGAAGCAAGCTATGGATATTATGGAGCGACACTTGGACGATGTAGATTTTACTACTGATGAATTTGCTCGTGAAATGTGTATGAGTAGATCTAGCTTGCATGCTAAGATGAAAGCCTTGACGGGAGAGTCGACCAACGATTTTATCCGTAAAGTACGTTTCAATCGGGCTTGTAAATTGTTGAAAGAGGGACGGTATACTGTGGCCGAGATCAGTGTAATGGTAGGATACAATACACCTTCTTATTTCACTACCAGTTTTAAAAAGTATTTTGGTTGTTTGCCCTCAGAATACGGAAAGTAGATTGATAAACAGTGTGCTTGTACAAAAATGAAAGGAGGCTGGACAAAACTGAAAGTATTTTCAACAGGACAAAAATAGAGAAAGCGTATTTTGAAAGCGTATGTATATGACACGCTTTATCTTTGCAACGTCGGACGATAGAAAGAGTTGTCCGGCGTTGTTTGTTAATAATATGAATTCTAAAGACCATGAACATGAAGAAAAAAGTTTTGTTTGCAGGAGCCGCTTTGTTTTTTGGATTGACAGCTTGTCGTTATCAGACTTCTACTACCGCTGGAACATGGATAGACAGTGTGGAAGAGGTAGCTGTTTATCAGTTATTATCTACTGCTAGCGAATTGGCCGATTCTACGAAGATGCCGCGTACTGCATGGGCGGGTTACGAGTTACCGTTTCTGGAAGAACAGTTGGAACACAAAGTGAACATTGATTCTATCCACCCTAATCCGGCAAAAGAGCTGTTAGGCAAAAGGAGGCTTTGTACTATCTCCGATTGGACCAGCGGTTTCTTTCCTGGTACATTGTGGTATGCTTACGAGTTGACAGGTAATGATTCTTTGAAGATGCAGGCTATTCGCTTCACCAATAAATTAAACAATGTGCGTTATATGAAAGGTACACACGATGTTGGTTTTATGGTCAATTGCAGTTATGGCAACGCGTTGCGTCTGGCACCGAACGATACTATCAAGCCATTGTTGGTGGAGACAGCAAATAATTTATGTAGTCGTTTTGATTCCATCATCGGATGTATTCGCTCTTGGGATTTTGGCACGTGGCATTTTCCTGTCATCATTGACAATATGATGAACTTGGAATTGCTTTTTAATGTAAGTAAACTGACAGGTGACCCGAAATATGCAGACATCGCCGTCCGCCATGCCCGTACAACCATGGCTAATCACTTCCGTCCCGACCATACCTGTTATCACGTAGTGAGTTACAATGCCGATGGTACCGTGGAACGTAAACAGACGTTTCAGGGTAAGAACGATGAGTCGGCTTGGTCGCGCGGACAGGGTTGGGCAGTCTATGGTTATACCTTATGTTATAAAGAAACGAAGGATACCGCTTTTTTGCAACAGGCTGTCCAAGTGGCCGATATGATTATACGACGTACCACAACCTCCGATGCCATTCCTTACTGGGATTTTGATGCGCCTGCTATGTCCAATACGCCGCGCGATGCCTCGGCTGCTGCTGTCATAGCTTCTGCTTTCCTCGATTTGAGTACCTTGGTTCCCGATAGTTCCAAATACTTCATTCATGCTGAAAAGATACTCAAAAGTCTGTCAGGCAAGGACTATCTGGCCGTTAAAGGAAATAATGCCGGTTTCATACTGAAGCATTCTACTGGCTCTCTACCTCATGGCTCCGAGATTGACGTGCCATTGAACTATGCCGATTATTATTATTTGGAGGCATTGCTCAAGTACCTGAGAATAAGGAATGACGAATGAGAAATTATAAGAAGTTTAAGGAATTTGTCATTCTGTTTCGTTTCGTTGGGAGGATTGTTAACCATTAATAGTATTCAGTTAACTCCCGATAATCCCTGAAAACAGTCTTAATCAGTATGAAACCTTTGAAAATTGCTTGGGTAGCCGGGCTGATGTTTCCAGCTTCCCTTTGGGCACAGCAGCGTCCCAATATTATCTACAT
>NZ_JAULLJ010000031.1:0-39941 GCF_030518095.1 Bacteroides sp. ET489 | reverse complement strand
TTTAAAACCAATAGATATATGCCAAAGTACTCAAGCTGATAACTACCCACAACAAAACGCCTTGAATCAGTGGCTTAATACCTACAGCCTTCAGGACATCGCGCGAGAGAGAGGCACCGATGAAGAACAAAGTAATCGTCAGCGTCTTGCGGGCAAATTCATTAATGCCTTCACCAATCATTATTCCTGTAGAAGTGGTACCCAGCACATACGTATTAACTACCATAGCCAATACGAAAAAGAATATGAACCAGGGGATGCTGACTTTCTGACCTTTGCTCTTAAATATAAAGGATGTGACAAAGGCCAGCGGAATAATCCAAAGGGCACGAGTCAGTTTGATTGTAGTAGCAATCTTCAGAGCCTCTTCACCGTAAGCCGCACCGGCACCTACCACTGAACTGGTATCGTGAATGGCAATAGCTGCCCACGTTCCAAATTCCTGCTGACTCATATCAAGCGCATGACCTATCACCGGGAATATGAACAAAGCAATGGCATTCAGTATAAAGATGGTGCCCAAAGCAACCGACATTTCAGTATCTTTTGCCTTCAGCACAGGGCCTACAGCCGCAATGGCACTACCGCCGCAAATGGCTGTACCGGTACTGATCAGGTACGAAGTGTCACGGTCTACTTTCAGGAACTTACGTCCTATCACCCAACCGATCAGCAACGTACCAATCACCGAGATAATCGTAAACTCCATGCCCTCTTTTCCCGAAGCCAACGAAGCATGAAGATTCATACCGAATCCCAGTCCGACGACAGAATACTGAAGCAGATATTTTGAAACCTTCTTATTGAATTTCGGATGTGCCTGTCCACACGACAGTGCAAATGCCAATCCCAGGAACAAAGCTACAGGAGGAGTAACCCATGCCGAATAGGCCTGCATACCCGGTACGTAGTCCAAAAGCAAGAAGAAAGAAAGGATAAAAAGCAGAGACACATAAATCATTTTATTGTTCCGCTGCAATGCAGACAGGCTTATAGCCTTTGTCGCCTGATGTGATGCCATATTAAATCTATTTTTTAGTTAATAAAACTGTTTAATTCCTCGATTTCGACTGCAAAGGTACGCTTCTTTCCATTACCACACCAATTGTTTCTTTTTATAGGATATAACTTCTGGTTATAGCATTTCTTTTAATGGGAACAATTCACTTTCTTTGTATCAGAAAACAGAAAAGCACAAAAGAAGAAATATAACTCAACTTTCGCAAGCTCAAGTTGCAGTTGACAAGTAACAAGTTGACGAGTTAACAAGGCGTTTGTAGTGAGCCGTTTCAAGCGGCACTTTATCAAACAGGGAGTTCCAGCCTAGTAGACTTGTTAACTGAAGCCTTGTCTACTAATAAGTTGAGCACTTGCGAAACTTAAGAAATATAACTATGGACAAACAAAAAGTAGCATTGGTACTCTCGATGGGAGGTGCACGAGGAATAGCCCACATCGGCGTAATAGAAACACTGCTGAAACATCATTTTGAAATAACTTCCATCACCGGCAGTTCTATGGGAGCTATGGTCGGAGCCATGTATGCTACCGGCAAACTGGAAGAATGCAAAAACTGGTTCTGCTCTTGGAACAGATGGAAAATGCTGCAAATGGCCGATGTCACGATAAGCCGAAGCGGACTGGTAAAAGGAAATCGTTTTATCCGCGAGCTTGGCCGCATTATTCCGGATGTCAGCATCGAAAGCCTGCCCCTACCCTATACGGCTTTGGCAACCGACATTGCCCACGACGAAGAAGTAAGATTTGTACAAGGCAGCCTGCTCGAAGCCATCCGCGCTTCAATGTCCATTCCTATGTTGTTCTGCCCTGTACGCAAAGACGGAAGAGTTCTGGTAGACGGCGGCATTCTGAACCCATTGCCTATACGGCATGCCCCGCGAAAAGAGGATACACTGCTGATAGCTGTCGATGTCAACGCACCATCCACAGACGAAAGTGCAAGACGCTTCAATCCATACTTGATATTGACCAAGTCGTCCAGACTCATGATGCAGGAAATAACCCGACGCGAAATTGCTCAATATTCTCCAGACCTACTGATACAGATGTCCGGTGATGAATACGATATGATGGATTTCCATCGCGCTGCGTCCATCGTCGAAAGCGGCCAAAAAGCCGCCGAAGAAGCCCTAGCCTTATCCGGATATTAGACTGTCCGAATAACAGGGCTAATAAGAAAGACGGAAGCCAGCCTGCAACGTAAAATTACAAGGGTTCTCCTTACGAATAGTCTGTATATCAGATCCATCATCGAAGAAATACGACACACCCGGCTCGACATAGAATCCCAAATGATTGGTCAGGTTCAGCTGTGCACCGACAGCACCTAATACAGAAAGCTGCAACGGCTTAACCGTTTCTTTTTCGCTGTCGATGGTGCCATACACACACTTTTCTACAGCGCCTCCTGCCGATACATAAACGGTGAATGTCTTCGTATCAATGAAATTCCAGTTGGCCCTCAAAGGTATACCTATATAATGCAGCTTCTGGCTTACAATGTCCGAACTGCCGGCATATTTAACATCCGAGGCAAGATAGGTATAGGTAAGTCCGGTTTCCAACGAAAATCCTTTAGGAAGACCTTTACGCAACGAAAGCCCCACTGTAACCGGCTGTTTGTGATCGATGGAAACAACCTGATTGCTTCTTCCCAATAAATAAGGGATTCCTCCCTGGAACACAACTTCCTGTCCTTCCGGTATGGTAACCATACCATTTGATGTAGAAATCAAATCGACTTTACTTCCATTGGGTACCGAGCTGACACTGTAATCCTGCATCCAGGAATCAGTGTTGTTTAACGAATTGCCACCAGTATTTCCCACAGATATACCTACCGACCAGCCTTTCGACTTCTTATGCTTTTTCATTTCAGTCGGATAAGTCAGCTTTTCCTTCTTCACAGGCCGACGCTGTGCAGCCTGTTTCTTCTCCTCGTTCGATGCGGGAACAGTGGCTTTATCTTCTTCTCTCTCAGCCTTGTTATTTCCAGCTTTTTCTTCAGATACAACAGGCTGGGTTCTAGTCTCTTCTTCTTTTAGCACGTTTTCCTCCAGATTGTCCCGCAAATCAATCTGCTGTGCCACCAGATTCTTCGTCCGTGCCTTTCTACCTTTATTATAATAAACAGGCTCAGGCATCTCAGTCTGTTTTTCCTGCACAGCCGGCTCCGGCAATTCATTGGGAACTACAGCCAAAGCAGGCATACTTGTATTCCTGATTTCATCTGCTACCGGACTTTGCAACAGCCAGACTCCCACCGAAGAGACTACAAGCAGTAAAGCAACAGCAGCAGCTACCGTCCAGCGACGGAAAAATATCGTCCGCTTCATTCTGACAGGAGAAGGCTGCAATGCCTTTTCCAACCGTTCCCAACCATCAGACGGCAACGGTTCAGAATAATCGTCGAGACGTTCTTTCATCTTTTTCAACCACAATTCCTCTTTCATACGCTTTTCATCTGTTTAAGCATTGTTTTTCATCCACTCACGAATCTTAGTAGCCAGCGCAGCCTTCGCACGCACTAATTGTGAAGCAGACGATTTTTCGTTAATGCCCAGCAACTGGGCAATTTCTTTATGTGATTTTTCTTCAAATACGTATAAATTGAATACAGTACGATAGCCTGTCGGCAATTCATTGATGAAACGCATCAGCACCTTTTGGGGAATAACATCAATCGAAGACGCGTCCGGTTCTTCATACACCTGAGGAACATTCTCCAAGGCTGTCGCCTGATTCATTACATCGTTCTTACGCAAATATTGCAATACTGTATTCACCATGACACGCTCCATCCACGCACGCAGAGAACCTTCGCCCCGCCACGTAAACTTATCGAAAGAATCGAATATCTTCAAGAAACCATCGTGCAACAAGTCCTGTGCAACCTCCCTATCGGTTATATAACGGAGGCAAACGCTGAACATACGCCCTGCATAATGCTCATACAGCTCCTTGCGGGCAATATTGTCGCCTTGCCTACACCGTTCTGCCAGTACTTGTTCTTCCATCCTTTCTTTCAACACGTGTTTATTCTAAAAATGCAATGGCCGCAAAAATACTGCATCGGCAGCAGAAGTTTTTTTTCTTGTATTTCTTTAACATTTATCTGTGCAGTAATCAGCCGGACAGTGCATTTAAATAAATGATCAAAGTTTTGACAACAAGATTTTCAAGGACTGCTAATTGGCTTATGAAAACAAAGAGACCAATATTTATCATATTTATAGCTGCACTGCTGATGCCATTGCTGCATGCTTGCCTGGACGATGATACGACCAATCATCACCAGCTTACTATCGGCACAATCAAAGTAGTGGACGGACAGGAATATTACTTCGCATTGGATGAAGGTACAAAGATGTACCCCGGTGATACGACAAACATACACAACTATACTGTTGTTCCCGAACAGCGTGCCTTTGTATATTTCGACCTGCTGGAAGAAAAGGTTTCCGGTTACGATTACAACGCCGCCATCTACCGTATCGAGAATATTCTGACGAAGGACATTTACCTTATGCCCGCCGAAAAAGAAGACAGCATCGGAGACGACCGCATCAATATTACAAACATGTGGATAGCCAACGACCATCTGAACATCCAATATCAGATACACTATGACGACACTTCAAACAAAAGTCACATGCTGAATCTGATTGTGAACGAAGCTGCAGATGACAAAAATGACAAGGAAGACTATCTGACACTGGAATTCCGCCACAACGCTTATGGCGAGGCGCAACGCAAATTAGGTCCGGGAATAGTTTCGTTCAGGTTGAACAACATCAGACAACTGGCCGAAGGAAAGCGAGGGCTGAACATCCGCGTCAACACGCTATACAACGGCATCAGTTATCAGACAATAGATTTTCAATGATACAACCTAAAACCTTATTATATTGACCGACGAACGAGAATGTGCCCCAAAGCATATTCTCGTTCTTTTTTCATAATGTATGGATTATCGTTTGGACAGCTATAAAATGACAACCACTCCCAATCGCCGCTAAATAAAAAAGGCCCTGCAAGAAAACACTTGCAAGACCTTTTTTTCATCACAGCAATCTAACTTCGCGGAGAGAACGAGATTCGAACTCGTGATACCCTTTAGGGGTATACACGCTTTCCAGGCGTGCCTCTTCAACCACTCGAGCACCTCTCCAATGCGGGTTAAACCGACTATTTTTCGTTTTGCGGGCGCAAAGATATTCAATATTTCCAATAATACAAAAAAAGAGAAGTATTTTTCGTTACTAAGAAATAATGTACTACATTTGTCCTGCGCTTTACAACAAAGCATTCGCTTAAACGCGAAAAGATAAACAATAATAACTTTACAACTAACTTAAAATTAGAAAATTATGTCAATGCATACTTGGTTTGAGTGTAAAATCCGCTACGAGAAAACAATGGAAAACGGTATGAACAAGAAAGTTACTGAACCCTATCTGGTAGACGCACTCAGCTTTACTGAAGCAGAAGCCCGTATCATCGAAGAAATGACTCCGTTCATCACAGGCGAATTTACGGTTTCTGACATCAAACGTGCCAATTACAGCGAACTCTTTCCTTCGGATGAAGAAGCTGCCGACCGCTGGTTCAAATGCAAGCTGATCTTCATCACACTGGACGAGAAAAGCGGTGCCGAAAAGAAATCGTCAACGCAGGTTCTTGTGCAGGCTGCCGACCTGAGAGATGCCGTCAAGAAACTAGACGAAGGCATGAAAGGTACCATGGCCGACTATCAGATTGGCTCTGTAGCCGAAACAGCCATCATGGATGTATATCCATACAGCGCCGAACCCAACGACAAGCCGGAAGTACAATAAGAAATAGAAAACACCTAAGTACTATCACCCATGATTGCAGAAAATCTGAAACAAGTATTGAATGAATTGCCCGCAGGGGTGCGGCTGGTTGCCGTTTCCAAATTTCACCCCAACGAAGCAATAGAAGAAGCTTACCGCGCCGGACAACGGATTTTCGGCGAAAGCAAAGTACAGGAAATGGATGCCAAACATGAAAGTCTGCCTCAAGACATCGAATGGCATTTCATCGGGCATCTGCAAACAAACAAAGTGAAATACATTGTTCCCTACGTAGCGCTTATACACGGGATAGACTCTTACAAGCTGCTTGCCGAAGTAGACAAACAGGCTGCCAAAGCCAACCGCACAGTCCGCTGCCTGCTACAATTGCACATAGCTCAGGAGGAGACCAAATTCGGTTTCAGCTTTGAGGAATGCCGCGAAATGTTGCAGGCCGGCGAATGGAAAAACCTGCATAACGTACAGATATGCGGCCTGATGGGCATGGCATCGAACACCGACAACGTAGAACAAATACGCAAAGAATTCTGTTCTTTACATGAATTCTTCGAGGAAGTGAAATCTACGTGGTTTGCCGGTTCCGACAGCTTCAAGGAACTCTCCATGGGTATGTCGCACGACTATCACGAAGCCATAGCAGCCGGAAGTACACTGGTGCGCGTAGGAAGCAAAATTTTTGGAGAAAGAAACTATTAAATCATTTATCACCTATAAAATTTACTATCATGGCAACATTAGAAACGACTTTTGCAGGGTTGAAACTTAAAAACCCGATTATCGTCAGCAGCTGCGGCCTGACAGACAGTGCGGACAAAAACAAGAAACTCTGCGAAGCAGGAGCAGGAGCCATCGTACTGAAATCGCTGTTCGAGGAACAGATTATGATGGAGGCAGACTGGATGGGCGATCCTAACATGTATCCGGAAGGCAGCGACTACTTGGTCGGATATATTCGTGAACACAAGCTGGGCGAATACCTGCGCCTCATCAGCGAGAGCAAGAAGGTATGCAACATACCTATCATTGCCAGCATCAACTGCTATCAGGATGCAGACTGGATTAACTTTGCCAAAAAGATAGAAGAAGCGGGAGCCGATGCACTCGAAATCAACATCCTGGCTCTGCAGACTGACGTACAATATACATACGGCAGCTTCGAACAACGCCACATCGACATCTTGCGCCACATTAAGAATACAGTCAAGATACCCGTCATCATGAAGCTGGGCGACAACCTGACCAATCCCGTAGCACTCATCAACCAACTCTATGCCAACGGTGCGGCAGCTGTTGTCTTGTTCAACCGCTTCTACCAGCCGGACATCAACATCGACAAGATGACTCAAGTGGCAGGTGACGTGTTCAGCAACGAAGCCGACCTTTCCAAGTCGCTCCGCTGGACAGGCATCGCATCGGCTGCTGTCAGCAAGATAGACTATGCCGTCTCAGGCGGAATCCACTCGGCCAAAGGCGTAGTGAAAGCTATACTGGCAGGTGCATCGGCTGTAGAAATCTGTAGCGTGCTCTACAAAGAATCGCCTGCTGTCATCGAGCAGTATAATCAGTTCATCGCAAAATGGATGGACGGCAAAGGCATGGAAAACATCGCACAATTCAAAGGCCGTCTGAACGTAGGCGACGTGAAAGGTGTGAACACTTTTGAGCGTACACAGTTCCTGAAGTATTTCGCATCGCACGAATAAGTCCACGACAGCGATATTGACCGACAAATAAAAATGCCAAAATGAATAAGACGCCCTTATTCGTTTTGGCATTTTTGCTTTCACCCGTGAAGCTTCATCTTTCACCACAAACAACTTACTCCCAACAACTTACAGTTGGGTGAAAGCGTGAAGCCTATTCCATAGAAGAACTAACCCCTTACTTTAGCTCGCCAAATACCTACTTTGGAAACGTAAAGTGAAACATTAGCCTACTGAAAAAGGGATATTACGCACCGCAACAAGCAATGTTAGTGCGCCTAACAAACAATGTCAGCATGCGCAACAAACAATGTGAAAGCACGTAGCAAGCCATGCAAGTGTTACAGAAACACCCTGTTTACATCAGGTTGCTGGCCAGCTCGCTCAGTTCGCTACGCTCGCCTTTCACCAGATTGACGTGGGCAAAAAGATTCTGGTCGCGCATACGGTCGATCATATAAACCAGACCATTGGATTGGCTGTCCAAATAAGGCTGGTCGATCTGCTGAATATCGCCCGTAAACACCATTTTGGTTCCTTCGCCCGCACGGGTAATGATGGTCTTGATTTCGTGAGGAGTCAGGTTCTGCGATTCGTCGATGATGCAGTATGTCTCGCTCAGGCTACGTCCGCGGATAAAGGCCAACGCCTCGATCACCAGCTGGTCGCTCTTCTGCATATCTTCCAGCCGTTTTACTTCGCTGGAGTTGGAAGCAAACTGATGCTTGATGACATTCAGATTGTCGAACAAGGGCTGCATATAAGGTGCCACCTTTTCCTTGGCATCTCCCGGCAGGAAGCCCAGATCCTTGTTGGACAGTGCCACGATAGGTCGTGCCAGCAATATCTGTTTGTAGTCCGTCAGTTTGCCCAAGGCTGCCGCCAAAGCCAACAAGGTTTTACCCGTACCGGCTTTTCCCGTCAGGGCTACAAGTTTGATGTTCGGGTCGTTCAGCACTTCGAAGGCAAAGCTCTGCTCGGCATTGCGCGGCTCGATGCCATAGTTTTTCGTCTTATTGACACGACAGACGGCATGCAGGAACGGATTGTATCGCGCCAGCACACTGTTGCGGTCGCTCTTCAGTACAAAGCATTCGTTGGGATGGAGAACGTCCTTAAAGTCGAACTCGCTGATATCAATGCCTTCTCTCGAAGAATAGATACGGTCGATCAAAGCCGGATCGATGCCTTCGAACACCTCGTTCGACTTCTCGAAGATATCAACATTCATCACCTTGTCAGTGATATAGTCCTCGCACAGCAAACCGATGGAGCGAGCCTTCATGCGCAGATTGACGTCCTTGGTCACCAGCACAGTCTTCATGTCAGGGTGTTTCCGCCCTACGTAGTCGGTCACCGCCAGTATCTGATGATCGGGAATACGTTCAGGGAAGGATTCGTGAACCTTAGTCGATTCCACCAAACCAGCCACCACAAACAGGCGGCCCAGTCCTTCACCCAAAGGAGCACCTTTCGTAAAGAGGTCATCATCGGTAATCAGGTCAAGCTCGCGAACAAATTCACGGGCATTGAAATTAATCTGCTCATTACCTTTCTTGAACTTATCCAGTTCTTCGAGCACCACGATAGGAAGATAAATGTCATTTTCCTGAAAATTCTTCAAGCAGTTATAATCGTGAAGAATCACATTCGTATCAATTACAAAATTTTTCTTTGCTCCCATATCCGTTAGATTTAAATAGTTAATATCTTTGTTGCTTATAAAGATAACAAATTAATGAAGGAATTGACTTTCCTTTGCCGTTAAAGTTTATAAAAGATGGATTATCAGCACACTTTAGAGTACTTATACAACAGTGTCCCCATGTTTCAGCAAGTAGGCAGCAGTGCTTACAAGGAGGGATTGGAGAACACCCTCGCACTGGACGAACACTTCGGACACCCCCACCGCAACTTCCGCACCATACACGTAGCAGGTACCAACGGAAAAGGTTCCTGCTCGCACACCTTGGCAGCCATCCTGCAGGAAGCAGGCTACCGGACAGGACTGTATACTTCACCCCATCTGGTCGACTTCCGCGAACGTATCCGCGTCAACGGACAACCCATCCCTGAAGAATACGTCATACGCTTTGTCGAAGAGGAACGCAGCTTTTTCGAACCTCTGTCTCCCTCGTTCTTCGAACTGACTACGGCCATAGCGTTCCGTTATTTTGCCGACCAGAAAGTCGACGTAGCCATCATCGAAGTAGGCTTGGGTGGCCGGCTGGACTGTACCAACATTATCCGCCCCGACTTGTGCATCATTACCAACATCAGTTTCGACCACACCCAGTTCCTTGGCAGCACACTGGCTCAGATAGCCAGCGAAAAGGCAGGAATCATCAAGCAAGGCATCCCCGTCGTGATTGGTGAAACCACTCCCGAAACCCGTCCGGTATTCGCAGAGAAAGCACAAGCGGTACAGGCTCCCATCTGTTTCGCCGAAGACCATGTACCGGAAGAATATTCCGACATGGATTATGAACTGAAAGGACTCTATCAGGAAAAGAACCGGCGGACGTTGCTGACAGCCCTGCCACTGCTGAAAAAAGCCGGTTACCACCTCAGCGAACAGGCCATACGCAACGGCTTCGCCCACGTATGCGAACTGACCGGACTGATGGGCCGCTGGCAGAAGCTGCAAGACGCTCCCACCCTGATTTGCGACACTGGACATAACGTTGGCGGCATCACCTACATAGCCGAGCAGCTGAAGCAGCAGACCTACCGGAAGCTGCACATCGTAATGGGTATGGTCAACGACAAGGACATCCGCGGTGTACTGGCACTGCTTCCACGCGATGCCGACTACTACTTCACCAAAGCCAGCGTGAAGCGTGCACTGCCCGAAGCCGAACTGGCCCGCCTGGCCAATGCAGTCGGACTGCAGGGTGAATGCTACCCCGACGTGCCGACAGCCGTCCGTGCCGCGCAAGAAAAAAGCCTCCCAGAAGACTTCATCTTCGTAGGAGGCAGTAGCTTTATAGTAGCCGACTTGTTAGCGAGCCGCGATGCACTCAATCTCCACTAACGCATCCTTCGGCAATGCTTTGACAGCTACAGCCGAACGTGCCGGATAATCGCCGCTGAAATAAGTGGCATATACCTTATTCATATCAGCAAACAAAGACATGTCGGCCAGAAATACCGTTGTCTTTACAATGTTTGCCATGCCCAATCCTGCTTCTTCCAGAATGTGCTTCACATTCTCCAAAGACTGGCGGGCTTGGGCTTCCACGCCTTCGGGCATCACGCCGGTAGCCGCATCAATAGGCAACTGACCTGAAACAAAAACCATTCCGTTGGCTTCGATAGCCTGGCTATAGGGGCCGATAGCACCCGGTGCCTTCTGACTGCAAATAACTTTTTTCATATTCAACTAAATTTAGTGATAGTATAATATATAAGATAATCCATTCAACAAGAAAAAACATGCACCCGGCATGCAGTATTCTTTAAAACGGTGCATTTATTATAACAGATACGATAAAAATACACCTATTTGTACCTAAACTTAACTTTTATATAGACCTAACTTTAATGTTTATGCAAAGGGAGAGAAATCCCTGACAAAGAAGAGGAGCGTTGACGAAGCGCCCCTCTTCTTTGCATTATAAACAGTGCTTACTTGCAATGCTTGCTAATCAAAGAATCTACATTCGGATCTCCCAATTCTTTTGCCTTGGCAAAACTTTCGCATGCCTCAGCTTTCTGCTTCAGCTGCAGTTGTGCAATGCCTTTCAGACGATAAGCTTCCGCATACTTGGGATCGATCTTCAAAGCCTCATCCAGCACTTTCAACGCTTCTTCATTGCGTCCTACCCGGATATTGATAACGGCCAGCTCGGCACGATAGGTCAGATCTTTCGGATTCAATTCGATAGCCTTTGCCATATCGTCCAAAGCCCGTTGATATTGCTTCGACTTCAAGGCAGCCTGCTCCCTGTAATAATAGAACACATCGTTGACCTGGCCATTCATGGCCTTGAAATATTCATCATAATCGAGTAAAGCCTGACGAGGACGGTCTGCATTCATGCGTGCCTGTGCACGTCCCAGCAGATAAGGAGCAGCCGCTTCCGTATAAGGCGGAGTGAAACGAACCACACAACTGTCCATCAAAGCCAGAATTTCTTCCTGCGGTGCCTGCATCACCTCCTTGATTTTAGCTGTCGTAAAGAATGTCGCAGGCGAAGCCATGCTGCTTCGGTTGACCTGCTCGTAAGAAGCGAGCGAAGCTGCATAATCCTGCTTGGCAAACTGGATATCGCCTTGCAACTGGATGTATACAGGAAGCGGATTAAGCTCTACAGCCTTGCTTATTGCTTCCAAAGCCTTATCGTACGACCAGTCTTTATACACCTTCTCGGGGTTTTCGAGCATATAACCGTATATCAGCTTGGCTATGTTATAATACACATCGTCCTTCTTGGAAGCAACCTCCAATGCCTTGTCCAAATCGGCAACCACTTTCTCCATTGTAGCGTCATCTTTCGACTTATACAAAAGGTTGGTAGCTCGGCGCACATAGCCGTCTGCATTTGCCGGATACCGGGCTATAAAATCGTCCAGCAATTCAGCATATTTCTCTGGCGTAACCTGCGAAGATGTCATATAGAGAAATACCAGTGCCTCCTCTTCCGTATCGGGCAATGCCTTCTTAATCTGAATATTGCGTAAAGCCATATCATTAAAAGAAAGTGGATTGATTTTCAGAGCCATCACAAAGCGAGCGTCAACAGCATAACAGATCGTTGCCGTATCCTTACCAGACGACTGCTGTGCCAGTCCGAAGACTTCTCCTTCTGGCGTCATAACAGGACAGCTTACCATCTTCTCCTTCAGATGCATGTTCAGCGTATAATAATTGTAATTGTCGGCAACCTTGTCTACTCCCTTCACTTTGCCCGAAGTGCAAGAACGGTCCTTCCGCGTGGAATAAGGCAAAAGATAAACATCCGAATCGACAGCCGGAACCGTTGCAGCCATTTGCAAAGCCGGAACTTTCTTCTCGGTAATAGCTACCTTGAATTTGATGACGTCGTACATATCATCCGCTCCCATAATTTCCTCGACGGGCATCTGCTTACCTTCCGAGTTCAATATCAGGGCACGTTCCGCTCCCTTGAACAAAGAGTAGTCCGACAGGGCTACGCCGTCTTCACTGACAAAGAAGCCATTACCCGTGTTCAGTATTTTGTCATCCTTATCGTAAGTGATCACCGAGAAAACAGCTTTCTTGGCCTTCTCTACCCATTTGGGTGCCTGAGCCATTGTCCACTGGGCCAGCAGGCACAAAACAAACAATACTAAATATTTCTTTTTCATTCGCACTAATTTATTCGTTGTTTCACAGCTTCATAAATCAAAATTCCCGCAGCAACCGAAACATTGAGCGACTCGATGCTGCCAAGCATCGGAATCTTCACCCATTCGTCGCATAAAGCCAGGTTGTCGTACGAAACACCTTTATCTTCCGCTCCCATAATGATGCACATCGGTCCTGTGTAATCGGCCTTCGTATAGTCGTAGTCGCCTTTCTCCGTAGCGGCCACAATGTGGAAGCCACTGTTCTTCAGGTATTGAAGCGTATCTTTCAGACTTTGTTCCCTGCAGACAGGCAAAGTATGCAGTGCTCCGGCCGAGGTCTTTATGGCATCGGCATTGACGGTTACACTGTTCCGGGCAGGAATAATCACCGCATCAACGGCTGCACACTCGCAAGTACGTGCAATGGCTCCGAAGTTGCGCACATCCGTAATGCCGTCGAGCATGACGAAAAGCGGATTCTTCCCTTGCTCGAACAGGAAAGGTACCAGGTCTTCTGTCCGCTGATAGGTTACTGCCGACATAAAAGCGACCACACCCTGATGGTTCTTGCGGGTAATCCGGTTAATACGTTCTACCGGCACGCGCTGCACCGGTATGAGGGTTCCCTTCAAAGCAGCAAACAACTCCTTTGACAAGTCGCTCTGGATATCTTTCTTCACCAGAATCCGGTCGATGTCCTTACCTGCCTGAATAGCTTCTATCACGGCGCGTACGCCAAAAATCATTTCATTCTTATCAATCATATCGACTTTTATGCTTTGCCCAACAGTGCCCGTGCATTGTTCAGCGCAGCTTCGGTCAGCGTAGCACCGCTCAGCATGTGAGCCAGTTCTTCTACCCTTTCCTCGTCTGTCAACCGACGGATGTGGCTGTTGGTTTCGTTTTCGTTATCTTCTTTGTATACTTTGTAATGAACGCGTCCGCGAGCGGCAATCTGCGGCAAGTGGGTAATGCTGATAACCTGACGGTTACTGTCACCCATTTCCTGCATGATGTCGGCCATACGGTCGGCAATTTCGCCCGACACTCCGGTGTCTATTTCGTCGAACACGATGGTCGGCAACTTGACGGCTCCGGCAATCATGGCCTTCAACGACAGCATGACACGGGCTATTTCACCTCCCGAAGCTACCGAAGAGATACTCTGCAGAGTTCCGTTCTTGTTGGCCGAGAACAAAAAGCTCACTGTATCGGCTCCGTGTACTCCCGGCTCTTTGCGGGCACCTACTTCCACCTGAAAACGCACGTTGGGCATACCCAACGGCACCAAGCGGGATGCCATTTGCTTTTCGACCTCGCGGGCTGCCGCCACACGCGACTCTGTCAACACAGCCGCCTGTTGCTTTACCTTATTATATAGGTCGGCACACTGCTGCTTCAAATCCTCAATCTGATCATCGGACGAAGTAATGGCCGACAAACGCGAAGCGTATTCTTCCTGCAAAGTCAACAGTTCGTCCACCGTAGAGACACGATGCTTCTGCTGAAGCGTATATATCAGATTCAGTCGTGCATTCACCTCGTCCAGACGGGCGGGATTGAACTCGACTTCTTCTTCCCGTCCTGCCACTTCCTGTGCAATGTCTTTCAGCTCGATGTAAGAGCTTTCCAGACGTTCGGAGAGTTCCTCGGCCGCAGGATAGACTTTACGCATGGACTGCATGGTGCTCAAGCAATCGTTCAGCAAGGGAAGCAATCCGCCTTCATCGGCCGACAGGCCTTGACCTACCCGATACAAACCCGCCTTGATGTCTTCGGCATGACTCAGCAACTCGGCTTCCTGCTCCAGTTCTTCCTGCTCGCCAGCTGTCAGATTGGCTTCTTCCAACTGTTCCAGCTGGAAGCGTACATAGTCTTCATCAGCCTTATCACGTTCGGCACGGGCTATCAACTCTTCCAACTGCTGTTGCGCCTTCTTCCAGCTACCATAGCAATCGGCATACACAGACAAGGCTCCGTCGTTATGAGCCAGAATGTCGAGTACATTCAACTGGAAGCCCTCTTTGTTGAGCAACAGGTTCTGGTGTTGCGAGTGCACATCAATCAGCATCTCGCCCAGTTCTTTCATCTGTGCCAGCGAAGCGGGAGTATCGTTGATAAAAGCACGGCTCTTGCCCGAAGCATATACCTCGCGCCGCAGGATGCACTCGTCCTCATATTCCAAGTCGTTGGCCTCGAAAAATGGTTGCATGCCATAAGCGGCTATTTCGAAACGGGCTTCGATGATACACTTCGAAGCTCCCCGGCGTATAGCCTTTACGTCGGCACGCTGCCCCAGCAACAGGCCGATGGCTCCCAGAATAATAGATTTTCCGGCACCCGTTTCGCCTGTAATCACCGAAAAGCCGTTTTCCAGCCGGATATCGAGCTGTTCGATCAGCGCATAATTCTGTATGTAAAGTGAGCGCAACATAATTCTGACAGATTACGATTGTACATCCCGTTTCAACACTGCCGCCAGATGATCGACGATGTCGGCTGCTACCTCCGCTTTCGACTTCAACGGATAATCGGTCTTTCCGTTACGGTCGATAATGCTGACTTTGTTGGTATCGTAACGGAATCCGGCTCCCTTGTCGTTCAGGGAATTAAGCACGATGAAGTCCAGATTCTTCCGCTGCAGCTTGTCTTCGGCATTGTGCTGCTCGTCGTTGGTCTCAAGCGCAAAACCCACCAATACCTTGTCGGGGAATTGCTCTTTCTTCATCAGCCCCAAGGCTGCGGCAATGTCCTGAGTAGGCTTCAGCGACAGCGTCATGTCTCCCGTCTTTTCGCGCTTGATCTTGTGATCGGCCACTTGCTCGGGCGTATAGTCGGCCACAGCAGCCGACAGGATAACCGCATCGGCCTGCGGAAAATGTTTGCAAGTCTCTTCGTACATCTGTCCGGCACTCTCTACATTGCAGCGCTGCACGGGGAAATAGGTGTTCCGCTGTACAGGGCCTGCCACAAGTATCACCTTCGCACCGCGCGCCGCACATTCGTCGGCCAGCGCAAAGCCCATCTTGCCCGACGAGTAATTCCCGATGAAGCGCACCGGATCTATCTTTTCGTACGTTGGTCCGGCTGTTATCAGAATGGTTTTGCCTGTCAGGTCGCCTTCCTTGGCTGCGAAGTATTCTTCCAGATGGCGGATAATGTTTTCCGGTTCTTCCATCCGGCCTTTGCCTACCAGGTGGCTGGCCAACTCGCCGGTTCCCGGCTCTATGATGTGATTTCCGTACGAACGGAGTATCTCCAGATTCTTCTGGGTAGAAGGATGGGCATACATGTCCAAGTCCATTGCCGGAGCCACAAACACCGGCGCCTTGGCCGAAAGGTAAGTGGTGACCAACATGTTGTCGGCCACTCCGTTAGCCATCTTGCCAATAGTCGAGGCTGTAGCGGGAGCTATCAGCATGGCGTCGGCCCACAAGCCCAGATCGACGTGGCTGTTCCACGTGCCGTCACGCTGGGCAAAAAACTCGCTGATAACGGGTTTGCTGGTCAGGGCCGACAAGGTGATGGGAGTAATAAATTCCTTGCCCGCTGGGGTGATGACCACCTGCACCTCGGCTCCTTTCTTTATCAGTCCGCGGATGATGAGACAAGCCTTATAGGCGGCAATGCTGCCCGTAATGCCCAATACGATTTTCTTCCCTTTCAGTATATTTGCCATAATTACTTCTGAGTCATTTCACGCAGACGAATCTTTGTCAGCATGGCTTTTGTATTCAACGTAAAGTCACTGTTCAGCATCCAGCCATAATATCCCGGATCGCGCTTCAACACTTCGGATACAGACATACCTTTATACTTGCCGAAGTTGAAGACTTCCACTCCGTTGTCGTCGTACACCATACGGCCGGCAAAGTCGACATTGCGGTTGAAACTGGAGAAATCGGCCAGAAAAGCTATATCGTTCTGCAACTCCGGATAACGGTCGAGCTGCGACATCAGCACTTCGTAAGTGGCACGTGTATCGGCTTCGGCTGTATGAGCATCTTCCAGATTCTTGCCACAATAGAATTTGTAAGCAGCCGACAAGGTGCGTTGCTCCATCTTATGGAAGATAACCTGCACGTCGACAAACTTCCGGCGGCTCATGTCGATATCCACATTGGCACGGAGGAATTCTTCGGCCAGCACAGGGATGTCGAAACGATTGGAATTAAAGCCGGCCAGGTCGCATCCTTCGATGTCGTTGGCTATGCTGCGTGCCACTTCCTTGAAAGTGGGACAATCGGCCACGTCGGCATCGTATATGCCATGCACAGCCGAGGCTTCGGCCGGGATGTGCATTTCGGGATTGATACGCATGGTTTTGGCTTCTTCGTTGCCATTGGGATATACTTTCAGATAGCAGATTTCTACAATCCGGTCTGTATTGATATTGGTTCCGGTCGTCTCCAGATCGAAGAAGACAATCGGGTTCTTTAAATTCAGTTTCATTCTATGATTTGTTTAGTGCCCGACAAGGAAACGAGTCGGCAGATTGCCAAGCAGAAGAAAGCTACCGCTCCACACCGCTTGCCAAGCTGCCAACTCGTCCGCTAAGTCAAGTATTCATTTATATATCAGTCGTTCAGCATCATCGGCATCAGCAGCATCAGCAGGTCTTCATTCTCTTCCTGCTCGGCAGGGATAATGACTCCTGCACGCGAAGGATCGGCCAGTTCGATGACTACCTCTTCGGCAGAGATGTTGTTTAGAATATCGATAAGGAAAGTCGACTTGAAGCCGATGCTCATCGGATTGCCCACATACTGGCACGTCAGGCTTTCTTCGGCCGAAGTGGAGAAGTCGATGTCCTGAGCGGAAATCACAATCAGATTCTCCTGCATGCGCAGCTTGATAAGGCTGCTTGCCTGAGAAGAGAAGATGGATACACGGCGCAAGGCTCCGAGCAGCTGCATGCGGTCGACCGTCACTTTATACGGGTTGTTCTGCGGAATAACGGAGTTGTAGTTCGGATAACGGCCTTCGATCAGACGGCACACCATGCGATAGTTTTCGAGCGTGAACACAGCATTGCGTTCGTCAAACTCGACTACCACTGTGCCCTGCTCCTTCGGCAGCAGGTTCTTCAGCAGCGAAGCCGGTTTCTTGGGCAGGATGAAAGCGGCGCGTTCGTTACCCTTAGCAGCCAGTGTCTTGCAGCGTACCAGCTTATGGCCGTCGGAAGCCACCATTGTAATATCTTCGGTCGTAATATCGAAATAGATACCGTTCATCACAGGGCGAAGTTCGTCGTCGGCAGTAGCAAACACTGCACGGTTGATGCCTCCCAGCAGAATGGAAGCCTCCATTTCTACACGGACTGCGTTTTCGCCCAACATGGCCGACTGCGGAAACTCGTCTGCATTCTGTCCCATGAGGCTGTATTTACCATTCTGATACTGCACGGTGATTTCCAACGTGTTCATGTCCACATCAAATGTCAAAGGCTGTTCGGGGATCTCCTTCAAGGCATCCAGCAAAGTCTTGGCTGTGACGGCAAAACGTCCGTCCGCATCGCTTTCGTTCACCTCAACCGTTGTGACCATCGTGGTTTCACTATCGGATGCTGTTACCGACAAAGTCCCATCTTGCAGTTCAAAAAGGAAGCAATCCAGAATGGGCAATGCATTTTTCGAATTAATCACGCGACTGACAGCCTGCAAATGACTGGAGAGTGCAGTACTTGAGACGATAAATTTCATATGTTTCGTATATTTAAGTTTTTATAATCCTGTATTGTACAACCACAGGGAGGAGCACACTCCACCCTATTTAACTGACGGACAAAGTTAAAAAAAGAATTCCCTATGACAAAAAAATACGGAAAGAAAAAAAAGCATTTGCCGTTTCCAACCGTTCCCACTTGTGGAAACTGGAGTTCCCCAGTTAGGAAACTGCCGTTCCCTCAAAAGGGAATCGGCGTTCCCTAGTAAGGGAACGGACACACATACTTGTGGCATGGCAAAAGCCATCGAACAGCAGCCGTACAGCAACCACCTCCGGCATTGCCACCGGCACACTTCGAAAAGTAAAATCAAAAAAACAGAATTTATTCGTCGGATATTCCTAAAAAATTGTAACTTCGCCGCATCATTAAAACAAAGAGAACAATGGAATTTACAGGAAAAATCATCGCTATACTCCCTGCAAGAAGCGGAGTTTCAAAGACCGGCAATGAATGGAAAGTACAGGAATACGTGATTGAAGACCACGGTCAATATCCCCGTAAAATGTGTTTCGACATTTTTGGAGCCGACAAAATAGAACAGTTCAACATCCAGATGGGTGAAGAGCTGACCGTATCGTTCGACATCGACGCACGCCAATGGCAAGACCGCTGGTTCAACAGTATCCGCGCCTGGAAAGTAGAACGCGTAAGCGCAGCTGCCGCTGCAGCCCCTGCCGCTGCCGGAGCTCCCGTTCCGCCGCCCGCTCCTACTGCTACACCCGAATTTACTGTAGGCGACGCCAACGACGACCTGCCGTTCTGATAAATGCAGGCAACGACAGCAAAATACATCGATAACAGAAAAACAACCGTAATCAAATATAAAAGGGGATGTGCAAACACCGCGCATCCCCTTTTACTATTCCTACAGAGGCAGAACAAGCCGGGTACGACTCACCCACCCTTATACAACAAGACCACATTGGGATAAACCACGCCATCCGTACACGTAAACTGTATGGACAGAATGAAGTGACGGAAGAAATCGGAATGCCGGAAAAAGAAATTGGGCACCAGGCGGACAGATGTTTCTTCCTGCGACATAATCTCCTCCATATCGGCCATCATAAGAAAGTTGTAAACCGGAGCAAGTCCTTCCACACTTGCCTCGTACAGGGGTATTCCCTCCAGCAAATCGTTCTCCTCCATCGCACAGATATAAGCGGAAAGACTGCGGGCATCCGGAGCCAGAAGCAACGAGCCTTTATAGAAACAGGCATACGTATGCAGAGCCGACCCGGCAATGCCGGCCAAGCGGGCAAGCAAGGTGTTACGGGGCAATACATATTGCCGATACGGACGTGCCTGAGGATAAAGCTTATACTGAGGCGAACTCCACTGGAAAGGAGGAGCGCCTTTCTCGCGCGGAGTGGCATACAACAACGATTGCAGTTTCCGCTCGGCATGAAGCATATCTACAATCGGCACCCTCATTACGGCGCAAGGACACGTGTCGACAGTATCTTTCGGATGGAACAGGCAGGAAAGTATCCGGCCACCGCCGTATTCGTTCAGGAAACCGATCCATTCTTCATCACGCGCCTTGATGTAATCCGAATATCCGCTTCCGGCGTATTGCTGCGACTGAACAAAGTTCCACACCTCTTGCCCGTCCGAGACAGACCAGAAATCATAAAAGAAAGTAGTTCCGGGAAGCAGCTGCCCGGGGAACAGTTCAATAGGCCTCTGCTTGCGCAATGCGTTGACAAAGGTCAGTGTCGAGTCAGCCCCATGACTCAGTCCCGAACAATAAACAGCATCGTCTTTCAGTTTCAGGTCAAATTCTCCCCATCCGCCCAGCTGGGCAGCAGTACGGACAGTATCGGCATCTCCACCCATATCAATGGATTTCATGCGTACGTAAAGTGTGGCGGAAACATTGGCCCGTTTACCCAAATGCATCGACCGGAAAGACGGAAGCTCCATCAGCGAACTCTTGTCTGCAACAGCATCGATAACCTGCTCTATCAGCCGTTTCTGAAAACTGACCACCAGATAATCGGAAGTAAAATAAGCAGCCAGAAAACGCCCGCCCGACATCGGATAGATGGAAATGCTTCTCCCCCGATAATCGGTCTGCTTTGCTGGAAAATGGCTGGACGTATATTTCCGAATGAATGCCTCTACCAGCTTCGAGTCACCGGCACCCAGGCTGCAATACAGCACCTGATTCAATTTATTGTCGGGCTCGTGAAAGCTTATCAGCATCCGGTTCATCTGGGCACTCAGCCCATGAGGCGTATCATCGACAAACGTCTGGAGGTATTTTTTAAGATAAGTAAAAAGGTCGGAAACGTATAAGAAATGTCCCTCTTCGCTACACTGCAATCCGTTGACATCCTGCACAAGTTCTGCCATTCTGTCCGTCTGAAGCACAGCTATCGCATCCTGCGGAACCAATGTGTGAAGATCGAAGTCTTTCTGCCGTTCGACAGTATCCAGCCACAAAAAGGAATACACACCAAAACCTGTGCATACCAGCACTACGGACACTATCACAATTATTCGTATGAGCAGGCGGAACTTCATGGCACACATTCATCTTGTTTTGGCAAAAATAAAAAAAACAACTAACAAAACAAAATAAATGTTGCAAAAGTTTATAAGTCTACTTCCAATCCGTCATAGGCAAAATGTATGTGTGGGGGCAGCTGTTCGCTTATCACACGATGCAAGCCGGCATGGTGGCTCATATGAATAAAATAGGTTTCGCGCGCCCCGATACGTTCGGCAGCAGCCAGCGCTTCCGAAATTGTCTGGTGTGTAGGGTGCGGTTGCGGACGCAGCGCATTGATAACCAATACTTCTACACCTTTCAGTTGCTCGTACGATTCGTCCGGCATGGCAGACATATCGGTGATGTACCCTAAACGTCCTCCAATGCGATAACCCAGGATGGGCAATTTTCCATGCATAACCCGCACCGGCAAGACCTCTGTCGTATGAACATAAAACGGTTTTCCGGCTTCCACCTGCTTCAGATAAATACGCGGAATTCCAGGATATTTTTTATCGACAAAACAATATGGCATACGTGCGCAAAGATGATCGACAATATAGCCGTCCGTATAAACAGGAATTTCACCGAAGCGGCAGAACGGACGCAAGTCATCAAGCCCTCCTACATGGTCGTAATGCTCGTGTGTTATCAGCACCGCATCTATCCTTTCAAAAGGAGATACCCGAAGCATCTGTTCCCTGAAATCAGGCCCACAATCAATCAGAATCACCGCATCATCGGTATGTATCAGAGACGACGCACGCAAACGGTTGTCTCTGGGATCTGTCGAAGTACAAACCGGGCATATACACCCTACTTCAGGAACTCCCGTCGAAGTTCCACTGCCTAATATCCTTAATTTCACTTTAATACCTTTTAATCAGTTAATCACTTTAACCTATCCGAGCCTATCCGAAACAGATCAAATCATATTCACCTCCGGATGTATTTCCACGCCAAACTTCTCGCGTACCGCAGCTCGTACTGCATCCGACAAAGCTACAATGTCCGCACCGGTAGCTCCGCCACAGTTGACCAGTACCAGCGCCTGCTTATCGTGCACAGCCGCATTCCCCAAGCTTTTACCTTTCCAACCGCACTGTTCAATCATCCAGCCAGCCGGAATCTTCACATGCGTAGCATCCACCTGATAGGATGGCATGGAAGGATATTCCTGCAACAACGTTTCATATTTTGTACGCGTAACAATCGGATTCATGAAAAAGCTTCCTGCGTTTCCAAGCACTTTCGGATCGGGCAGTTTACTTTCGCGAATGCTCACAATCACCTGTCTGACCGTTGCCAGATCAATTTGGGGATATTTCTCCAGTTCCTGACGAATCGTGCCATAGTTCAACGTGTATTGTTCAGCCTTATTCAAAGCAAAAGTTACATGAGTCACAAAGAAAGATTTCATGTCAGGTCTCTTAAACACACTGTTCCGATAGGCATAACCACACTCTTCAACGCCGAAAACTCGCCTGTCTCCGTGCACATCCACCGTTTCCACACAGCTTATCAGATCTTTCACTTCGACGCCATAGGCACCAATATTCTGTACGGCGCTGGCTCCTACCTCACCGGGTATCAGGGAAAGATTCTCGGCACCATAATATCCGCGCTCTACGCAATAAGCAACAAAATCATCCCAAATGACACCTGCACCTACACGCAACCATACTTTTTCGGCATCCTGATTCACCATTTCAATCGATCTGATAGCCGAATGTAATATAGTTCCTTCAAAATCGCCTAAAAACAACAAATTACTACCGCTCCCGACATGCAAATAAGGAGAGGAAATCTGTCCCTCTGCAATCAAGGCCTTCAGTTCTTCCATCGAGGCATATTCAAGCCACCTTCCAGCTTTGACGTCAAGACCAAATGTATTAGGTATGTTTCTCCCTTTTTCGAAAATCATATTCCAAAAGCTTAAATACTTGTATCTTCGTACTTATACAATTCCCATTCGCCCTTCTTCTTCCGAAAATAAAACACATTGGAGTAACCGTTTCCAATTCCGTTCACCTTGAGAATTTTCGAATCGGACAAATCCTCATTCTTCTGTCCGTAATTGATGTTAGACAACTGGTCCGTCGGCAAGGTAGGCCGAAAAGCAAACCACTGGTCTACAGATAATGTTGTTTCCAATATTGAGAATTCGTCGTCCGGATCGATTGTTACAAATCTCAACGGATTACAAATATGCGTCCTCTGATACAAACTATCGGAAGCAAAATGCGCATAAAAATCTACAAAGTTCTGATTTGCATCTTTCTCCATATGCCGCAAATTAATGGCTTCGAGCATCCACATACCTTTTTTACGCTCAAAATAGTATTTCTTCACCATATGTGTCTGCAAGAAAATCCACTCAACTTGCACAGATGTCAAAGTCGTATCCCCAATCAAGTCCATATCTTCTTCGTTATCGAAAAGCATGGTATAATAACTTTGGCGAGTGAACAAATAATCATGCTTCCACTCTTCCTTTTGGATACGCAAAGGGGTATCAACGTTATAATAAGGCAGGGGGAAAACTGTTCTTTGCCGTTGCAAAGCCTCATCGGAAGCATAATTAAAAATAAAATCATCAAATAGCTCATCTGCCTCCATCGGTTTAGGAGTCTCTGCTTCTGCTATTTGATTCAAGGAATCAGCTTCGCTACCCTGATGCGAAGCTGAATCCACTAAATCTGTTATAGAGGTAAAAGGGTCTATCTTAACTTTCTTATTCCCACAAGAACAACAAACAGCCAAGATGAAGAACCCTAAAAATATTTTTTTCATCTTTTACGGACCTCAAGGTCACTTTTTAAATTTAGCTCTCAGTTTTTCAAGCATATCAACAGTCATTGACTCAAGATCATATTGAGGCTTCCAGTCCCATTCTTCACGGGCACAAGAATCATCCAACGAATCGGGCCAGCTGTCTGCAATAGCTTGTTTCAGCGGATCAACCTTATATTCCATTTCAAAATCGGGAACATGCTTTTTGATTGCCGCATAAATAATTTCGGGAGAAAAACTCATGGAAGCAACATTAAACGCATTGCGATGTTTCAATCGGGCAGGGTCAGCTTCCATCAACGAAATAGCAGCATTCAATGCATCGGGCATGTACATCATATCCATATATGTACCCTCCTTAATCGGACAAATAAACTTTTCACCCTTCACTGCAGAATAGTAGATATCAACTGCATAATCGGTCGTTCCACCACCCGGAGGAGTTACATTGGAAATGATACCTGGGAAACGAACAGCACGGGTATCTACGCCATATTTCGTGTAATAATAATCACTCAGCAACTCTGTAGTTACTTTCGTAACACCATACATCGTACGAGGACGCTGAATGGTATCCTGAGGAGTTTTAACATGAGGAGTAGATTCTCCAAACGAACCAATAGAACTTGGAGTAAACACAGCACATCCATACTCGCGTGCAACTTCCAAGACATTCCATAACCCGTCAATGCCGACCTTCCAAGCCATAGCCGGACGACTTTCTGCAACAACAGACAACAATGCAGCCAAGTTGTAAATCGTATCAATCTTAAATTGACGTGCTACCACCTCAATGGATTGACGATCGGTTACGTCAGCTATAGCCGAAGGGCCTGACGCCTTTAACTCTCCTTGTGGCATAGCACTTGGGATATATCCGGCCACAACATGGTCATCACCATAACGTTTACGCAACTCTAATGTGAGCTCAGAACCGATCTGCCCGGTAGCTCCAATTACCAAAATATTCTTCATACGACTTATTTATTAAGGTGTTGTTAGTATCGGGAGGCAAATATACGCACTTTTTTTTCATTTTTCTATCAACTTGCTATTGTTTATTTAGAGAAAAATGATGTTCTTTGTAGAGAATGTAACAAAAGAACATATCACCTTAAAAGATAAAATTATGTACGGTAAAATGCAAGATTATCTCAGCAAGACACTTGCCGAGATTAAAGAAGCCGGACTCTACAAAGAAGAACGGCTCATCGAAAGCCCACAACAGGCTGCCATCACAGTAAAAGGGAAAGAAGTTCTGAACTTCTGCGCCAACAATTACCTCGGATTGTCCAACAATCCTCGCCTGATTGCCGCAGCTCAGCAGATGATGGATCGCCGCGGATACGGTATGTCGTCTGTACGCTTCATCTGTGGAACACAAGATATTCATAAAGAACTGGAAGCCGCCATTTCCGATTACTTCCACACCGAAGACACAATCCTGTATGCCGCCTGCTTCGATGCCAACGGCGGTGTCTTCGAGCCACTCTTTACCGAAGAAGATGCCATCATCTCCGATTCATTAAACCACGCTTCCATCATCGACGGTGTGCGCCTGTGCAAAGCTAAACGCTACCGTTATGCCAACGCCAACATGGAAGAACTGGAGAAGTGCCTGCAAGAAGCTCAAGCTCAACGTTTCCGCATCGTAGTTACCGACGGAGTATTCTCGATGGATGGCAACGTTGCCCCAATGGATAAGATCTGTGATCTTGCCGAGAAATACGACGCCCTTGTTATGGTCGACGAATCTCACTCAGCCGGAGTAGTAGGAGCAACCGGACACGGTGTCAGCGAATTGTACAACACTTATGGCCGGGTAGATATTTATACAGGAACATTAGGAAAGGCGTTTGGTGGTGCTATGGGTGGCTTTACTACCGGACGCAAAGAAATCATCGACTTGCTTCGTCAGCGTAGTCGTCCTTACCTGTTCTCTAATTCTGTAGCTCCTGCCGTAATCGGCGCCAGTCTGGAAGTTTTCAAAATGCTGAAAGAGAGCAACGCATTGCATGATAAGCTGGTAGAAAATGTCAATTACTTCAGAGACAAAATGACTGCTGCCGGATTCGACATCAAGCCGACTCAAAGTGCAATCTGTGCCGTAATGCTCTATGATGCCAAGTTATCGCAAATCTATGCAGCACGCATGCAAGAAGAAGGTATCTATGTAACAGGTTTCTATTATCCTGTAGTGCCTAAAGGCCAGGCTCGTATTCGTGTACAGATTTCTGCAGGTCACGAAAAAGAACATTTGGACAAATGCATCGAGGCATTCATAAAAGTAGGAAAAGAACTTAATGTACTGAAATAATATTCAGCGTCCATAAGTAAAACAAAGAAGCGGTAAAGATTGCCCAATAAATCAGCAACTTTACCGCTTCTATTATATTTGTGTATACAATCGCTTACTTGCGTTCTCCCAGCTTAGAGTCGATGAAGAAAATACCAGCAGCACCAGCCTTCTTTATCATATCCACCACACCAGCAGCTGTAGCCTCTTCCTCAACTTGCTCGCGTACAAATCCCCACAAGAAGTCCTGAGAAGCCTTGTCTTTTTCGGCCGCAGCAACATCAACAAGTGCATCAATCATCTTTGATACACGGCATTCGTGTTCATAAACCTGCTCGAAGACTTCCAATGGAGTACCAAAATCATTCGGAACAACATCAATCTTGTCCAACGCAGCCTTTCCACCACGCTTAATAATATAAGAAGCCAGTTCACATGCATGTGAGTGCTCTTCAAATGATTGTTTTTTCAGCCAAGAAGCCATTCCACAATAGCCTTCCTTTTCCATATAGAAAGACATTGCTAAATACAGGTTAGAAGACCACATTTCAGCAGTAATCTGCTCATTGATTGCGTTTTGTAATTTTTCTGTTATCATAATTATGAGTTATTTAAAAGTTTATATTTGTAATGATTACAAATATAACAACAACACAGTAAAATTGTTCTTCCAATAACATTTTTTATACAAAAAAACTATATTCATCAGAAGTATAGCTTTGCGGCAATTCACGGCAATTGTAACTGGAAGCCATAATTTCCCCGTAAGCACCAGCCGAACGTAGAGCAATCAGATCGCCGCGCCTTACCTTATTTAAATCAATGGCCTTACCAAACACATCCGAAGATTCACAAATAGGTCCAACTACGTCATAAGTTTCAGGAGCCTCATCAGAAGTTATATTTTCAATCTTATGATATGCCTGATAAAGAGCAGGACGAATAAGATCGGTCATACCGGCATCCAGAATGGCAAACTGTTTATTAGTACCCTGTTTTACATATAATACTTTTGATATCAGCGAACCACACTGCGCAACGACTGAGCGGCCTAATTCGAAATGCAAAGTCTGATAAGAACGCAACTTCAGGCAATTATCATAAGTTTCAAAATAACTTTTGAAATCGGGAACAGCCTGACGGTTCGGATGTGCATAATCAATGCCCAGTCCTCCCCCAACATTTACATATTCAATACGAATGTGCCGCGCCTCCAGCTTATCCTGCAACTCATTTACACGATTACAAAGTGCAGCAAAGTCACCCATATCCAAAATTTGTGAACCAATATGAAAATGCAAACCAATAAACTTCACGTTTTTCAAATCTTGCGCCAAGTCTATTACACGGTCCATATCAGCCATATTAATACCAAACTTGTTCTCTGCCAGCCCAGTCGTGATATTGGCATGTGTATGAGCACCCACATCAGGATTAATCCGGAAAGCAACATTAGCCACCTTCCCTTTTGCTGCAGCCAGTTCATTAATGATCTCCAATTCGGGAATAGATTCCACATTAAAACAAAATATGTTATAATCCAATCCCAGATTGATTTCCCAATCTGCCTTACCTACACCAGCATAAACAATCTTATCAGCAGGGAAACCAGCCTTAATAGCTGCACGTATTTCACCCCCACTCACACAATCAGCTCCCAATCCACTCTCACGAATGATAGTCAGCAACTTTGGATTTGCATTGGCTTTTACAGCATAATGAACAAAATAATTATCATACTTTGCTAATTCTCGGCGAATACAGTCCAACGTATCACGCAGGATCTTCGTATCATAATAATAAAATGGAGTCCGCAATTCGCGAAACTTGTCAACAGGAAATACACCTTTCATAAATCAAAACTTTGTTCAGTTAAATATAAAAAACGCGAATCATATAAACCGCACAGTATGTTCTAAACAAAAACATTCCCCGTACAGTTCATATAATGCGCGTTTCATATCAAATGGTTATACCAGATTTTTATTCGTTGAACAACATATCGCTGAGCGATTGCAACGCCTGCTTCTTATCACACTCACGAATAAGGAAAGAAATATTATAATTACTTCCTCCAAAAGAAATCATACGGACAGGGATATCACGCATAGCGTCAAGAGCCTTTGCTTCAAAGCCCACATTCTCCCATTCCAAATCGCCTACAACGCAGATAATACACATATCCTTGTCTACAGTGACCGTACCATATTTCTTCAGATCATCCAAAATCTCATTCAGGTGTTTCGTATTGTCAATAGATACAGAAACCCCGACTTCAGAAGTACAGATCATATCGATAGAAGTCTGATAGCTTTCAAAAATCTCAAATACCTTACGCAAGAAACCATAAGCCAGCAACATACGGCTTGACTTAATTTTGATTGCCGTGATATTATCCTTGGCTGCAACAGCCTTAATCTTACCTTTCTCAGTATCATTGGAAATCAAAGTACCAGGAGCTGTAGGATCCATAGTGTTCAGCAAACGCACCGGAATATTGGCATATTTGGCAGGCTGAATGCAAGTAGGATGCAATATCTTAGCACCGAAGTAAGCCAACTCTGCAGCTTCTTCAAAATGCAAATGACGCACCGGTGAAGTCTTGTCTACAATACGCGGATCATTGTTGTGCATTCCGTCAATATCTGTCCAGATCTGTATTTCATCTGCATTGACAGCTGCACCGATCAACGAAGCTGTATAGTCACTTCCTCCTCGCTGCAAATTATCAATCTCGCCATATGCATTGCGGCAGATGAAGCCTTGCGTAATATAAATCTCTGCATCAGGATACAACTCCAGCTGCATCTGCAATTTCTCCTTTATATAAACAGGATCGGGTTCCGCATTTTTGTCCGTACGCATAAACTCCAAAGCCGGAAGCAAAACAGACTTCACTCCGCATTCCTGAAGGTAATAATTCATCATGGATGTAGAAATCAGTTCCCCCTGTGCCAAAACTACTTTTTCCTCGAATAAAGTAAAAAGATCCTTTGTATAAGAACGGATATAATCAAAATGAGATTTGATTAGTTCCAAGCCTTTTTGCTTATACTCAGAAGTAGCATAAAGTTCATCAATGTGCTGGCGATATTTCGACTCCAGTCTATTGATAATCTCATTAGCACCCTCCGGATTCTTTTTATACAGATAATCCGAAATTTCCACTAATGTGTTTGTGGTACCCGACATGGCTGAAAGGACCACAATCTTACGTTCACCATCGGTAATCAATTTGGCCACTTCTTTCATCCGTTGAGCCGAGCCTACTGAAGTACCTCCAAACTTTAATACTTTCATTTTCGTTCTTATATTTATTAGTTTATTGTTACAAGTCGCAAGGCAAACACCTACAACTTCTTATTTTACATATTTATTCTTTTTCTGTCACTTCCTGAATGCGATGATCGGAACAGCGGTATATTCTTCCTGCAAATTCACGCAACAGCTGCAAGTTGTGCGTCGTCATAACAACCAATGCTCCCTGTTCACTCAAACCATGCAACAGATTCACAATAGCATGTCCGGTCTCCACATCCAGATTTCCGGTTGGCTCATCGGCCAAAATAATTTCCGGAGAATTCAGAACCGCGCGCGCTATCACAATGCGCTGCTGTTCACCGCCAGATAATTCATTCGGGAATTTATATCCTTTGTTTCCCATTCCTACCAGTTCCAGAACCTCAGCTATACGTTCCTTAATCTCAGCCTTGTTCTTCCAACCGGTGGCACGAAGCACAAACTCCAGATTATCATTTACGGTACGGTCAATGAGCAGCTGGAAGTCCTGAAACACAATGCCCAGTTTCCGACGTAACTGCGGGATATGTTTCCGCTTTATGTGCCTCATATCATACCCCAACACTTCCGCTTCACCGGCAGCAATATCCAGCTCACCATAAAATGTCTTCAGCAAACTGGTCTTTCCCGAGCCTACCTTTCCTATCAGGAAAATAAATTCTCCCCTTCGGAACTGCAAATTTACATCATTCAGTATGCTCAGTTCTTGCTGACGTATTTCTACATTCTCATATTTTATCAAGACATCCTCCATATGTACTGCAAGTCATCAACCTATGCCGGTTTCTCCTATCAATGTTTTTTCCACGTCGAACTGTGACGTTCCTGCAATTCGCGTGCCAGGTCTTCAATGCGGTATCCCTTCAACGTCAACAGTACAATCAAGTGATACAACAAATCAGCTCCTTCGTAAATCAGTCTCTCGTCTGTTCCGTTACAGGCTTCAATCACCGTTTCAACAGCTTCCTCGCCTACCTTTTGTGCCATTTTATTCACTCCAGAACGAAACAGGCTGGTCGTATACGAACCCTCAGGCATTTCTTCGTGACGTTTGTCTATAAAATCCTGCAATAACTTCAGAAACATGACAGGCTCTTCATTTTTCTCACCCCAGCAAGTATCTGTTCCAAGATGACACACCGGTCCCACCGGATGCACCTGAATCAACAATGTATCTTTATCGCAATCTTCCTTCATAGAAACTACATTCAGGAAATTGCCACTTTCTTCACCTTTTGTCCACAAACGGTTCTTTGTCCGGCTGAAAAAGGTCACTTTTCCGGTCTCCACCGTTTTATCATAAGCTTCTTTGTTCATAAAGCCCAACATCAGGACTTTAGCAGTATCTGCATCCTGTATAATAGCTGGAACAAGTCCATTCATCTTATCAAAATCCATTTCCATTCAAAAATTAGTTATTTTACAGATCAACTTAACGTCTCATTGCAATACCTTGGGCACAAAGATACGATTTTAATTCGGGAATTTTTATTTCTCCGAAATGAAAAACACTGGCAGCCAACGCAGCGTCGGCTTTTCCCTGCATAAAAACGTCTCTGAAATGCTCTTTTTTCCCTGCTCCACCAGATGCAATAACCGGTATGGACAAAGTTTCCGACATCGCCGAAAGCGCCTCATTGGCATACCCGTTTTTCACACCATCGTGATCCATACTGGTAAACAAGACTTCTCCTGCTCCCCGTTCCTGAGCTTCTTTCACCCAAGCAAACAGTTCTTTGTCAGTTTCCACCCGTCCACCATTAAGATAACACCACCATCCTTTATCCGACAGTTTGGCGTCAACAGCCAGCACACACACCTGCGAACCGAAATGCTTGGCTATCTCGTCTATCAGTTCAGGCCGACGGATAGCTGCCGAATTAACAGATATCTTATCAGCACCTGCACTCAACAACCGGTCTACGTCACTCAATTCGTGAATTCCCCCACCAACCGTAAAAGGTATGCTGATATTGGCAGCTATACGTTTCACCAATTCAACAAAAGTCTTACGACCTTCAAAACTGGCTGTAATATCCAAAAAGACTAATTCGTCCGTTCCCTGTTCACTGTAGGCACGAGCCAGTTCAACAGGATCGCCCGCCTGACGCAGATTCACAAAATTCGTGCCTTTTACGGTTTGTCCATTCTTGATGTCAAGACAAGGTATTATTCTTTTCGCTAACACAATTCTATTATTTATTATTTCATCATTCTTTATCTTCTCATGCACCTGTCAGTTGCTGTCGGGCATCATTCAGGCAAGTTTCTTCTCCAACTCTTTCAACGTAATACGTCCCTCGTACAATGCTTTTCCAAAAATAACCGCCGGGACTCCCGCCAACTCCAGCATTTCAATATCGGCCATGCTTCCCACACCTCCACTGGCTATCAGATAAAGTTCCGGAAATTCCGCCAGTATCTTTCTATAGAGCGCAACGGCAGGTCCTTGCAACATACCATCACAACCGATATCCGTACAGATCACCTTCGTAACTCCCCGAGCATGATAGTCCTTCAGAAAAGGAAACAGCTTCCAGACACTCTCTTCCTTCCATCCACCGACGGCCACCTTCTCATCCTTCACATCAGCTCCCAATATTATTTTCTCCTGTCCATACAAGTCCAGCCAATGGCAAAACATATCCGGATTGGTCACCGCAATACTTCCGCCCGTAACCATCCGCGCACCACTTTCGAAAGCAATTCTCAAGTCTTCATCGCTCTTCACTCCACCTCCAAAATCAATCACCAATGCAGTGCCTGAAGCAATCCGCTGCAACGTACGATAGTTGACTACATGATGAGAAGCTGCTCCATCCAAATCGACGACATGCAGACGTCTGATGCCATGAGCCTCCAACTCTTTCGCCACCTCCAACGGATCGTCATTATACACCTTCTTGCTATTGTAATCGCCTTGCGAAAGCCGCACACACTTTCCATCAATTATATCAATGGCCGGAATAAGTTCTATCATATTAAGGAATATACTATTATTATATATACTGTTACAATGCCAAAAAATTACTCAGAATACGTTCGCCAACACTACCGCTTTTCTCCGGATGAAACTGGGTGGCATAAAAATTGTCCTTATGCAAAGCAGCACTGAACGGATGGATATAATCCGTCACAGCAGCCGTACAATCATTAACCGGTACATAGTAACTATGTACAAAGTATACGTATTCTTCTTTGGTAAAGCCCTCAAACAGACCACTACATGTCTGCCCTATCGTGTTCCAGCCCATATGCGGCACCTTATCCTCATGCTTCAATGGTACAAAGCGCTTCACCTCCGTGTCGAAAATACCCAAGCAATCTACATCACCTTCTTCCGAATGCCTGCACATCAACTGCATACCCAAACAGATACCCAGCAAAGGCCGATTAAGTTCTTTTATCAACCGGTCCATCCCACACGAACGCAGAAAACGCATGGTCGTCTCAGCTTCTCCTACACCCGGAAAGATAATTTTATCCGCACTAAGCAATTCCTCCTTATCGGCTGTTATAACAGGAGTCACCCCAAGACGCCTCAACGCATAATCCACAGAACAAATGTTGCCTGCATTATATTTGATTATTGCCACTTTCATATCAACCTGCCTTTTATTTATTCTATAAAGTGTAGCACATTAATAAAATCAGCTAAATATAACCGTTTTATTTTTATAAGTCAGCACCTTTCTTTCGATATGTTTCTGAACAGCTCGCGAAAGAACTATTTTTTCCAGATCCTTACCTTTGTTCACCAAATCATTCACCGTATCTTTATGCGAGATACGCACCACATCCTGTTCGATAATAGGACCAGCATCCAGTTCGGTAGTCACATAGTGACTGGTAGCTCCTATAATTTTCACACCACGTTCGAAAGCGGCGTGATAGGGCTTTGCCCCCACAAAAGCCGGCAGAAAAGAATGGTGAATATTAATAATGCGGTTCGGATACGCATTTATCAAATGCTCGGAAACAACCTGCATATAACGCGCCAGTACGATAAAGTTCACTTTATGCTTGGCAAGCACCTCCATCTCTCTTCTTTCCTGTTCCTGCTTGTTTTCTTTGGTAATAGGGAAAAGATAAAAAGGAATGCCAAACCTTTCTGCCACATGTTGCAAATCAGGATGATTACTTATGATAAGAGAAACCTCTACATTCCACTCACCTGCCGTATAACGTGCCAGCAAGTCAAACAAGCAGTGCGACATTTTAGACACAAAAATAGCCATCCTCGGTTTCACATCCGAGAAATACAAGCGAAAGTACATTCCGTATTTCTGTGCATATAACGTTTCAAAATAATCCTCTATTTTTTCCTGAGGAATCAAAAAATCTTTCAATTCCCACTCTATCCGCATAAAAAAGATATTCTCCACATGATCTACATGCTGGTCCAGATAGATAATATTGCCCTTGTTTACCGTTATAAAGTCTGTTACTTCTGCCAGAATTCCAGGTCTGTCAGGGCAATACAGCAACAATTTGGCTGTTTTCATCATACCAAAATACTTTTATTTACTACATCTTTATATTAGTCTCATTTTTAGGAAGGCAAAAATAACCATTTATTGCTAAATAACGAATTTTTCAAGCAATAAGTTTTAAAATCATCTTTTAAAGTTCCGTTTTCCTAATAAAACAAGGCTATAACTTTCTCTATCGTTATTTCACAGTCAGTCTGGAACCATATTTCTACCCAACTACCCATTCCTAGTATATAAGTTCAATAATAACATGAGCCCCACTACACATCGGATATTCTTCCTCACAAACCTGGTATCCAAGCCCTCTAAAACAATGCAAATCCCCCCCGACGACCCATATTTGCGACAAAACAGATAGAAAAATGAGATTTTATACAAGAAAAAATCAGAATGTTATTGCAGATTCAAAATAAATATCTACCTTTGCAACCGCAATCGAGAGAGATAGCAACAAAACAATGAAATAATGGTGCGTTAGTTCAGCTGGTTAGAATACATGCCTGTCACGCATGGGGTCACGGGTTCGAGTCCCGTACGCACCGCAATAAACATTGAAAATCAATGTTTTACAAAATAGACACCCGATTTTACACCCAAGAATGTAAAGTCGGGTGTTTTTGTTTCACTTAATTAATTGTATACATATTTTATGTGGGTATATATAGTATTAGTTTTTTTACTATTATTGGTCATAGGTAAGATACAAGAATATTATAATCAAAAAAGAAAAAAAAAGGAAAGAGAAGATAGAATTCGAAAGAATGTTCAAACTGGAGCATTTGACCATAAAAAGAAAATATTCTATAATTTATATGTGATTAACACTGGTGGCTGTTACTATGAACATTCTATTTTCAATTTTATAATTAAGGGTGGTAAAACAGGTTTTTCTGATAAAGAAGGAAGGACTATTGTGCCACAAAAATTTGATGCTGTTAGAACCTTTAAGGGGCATTATGCTGTTACGGTTATAGACGAAAAATATGGATTATTTTATTATGATGAGCAAGGAGTAGAACTTGCCTCATGTGTATATGAATGTTTAGAGGAAGATAAAGATGCTATTCATATATGGCGGAAAAGCAATATTCCTTTAGCTTGCTGTAATTCTCAGTGTCAATTGGATGACTATGATTCAATTAGAGCGAATGGCTACAGTTCTTATATTATTGCCCAAAAAGGTAATACAGTATTTGTTATTAATATTAAAGAGCAAAGAAACATTCTAAAGTTAGATAATGCAGACATTGTTATGAATAACGATTTCTTTATTTGTACTAAATATAATGGTAAACATATTTATGATTTAAATGGGAAATTATTATTCCGAGATTCATTCAAAGATGTTAAAATTATAATGGATTATTCTGGCGGTCTTACATGTCATAAGCAATATTATTTTTATTGTGTAAATGATATTGACAATAAAATTATTTATGATGTTCAGGGGAAACATACGAATGATTATAACATAAGGAATATTACATATGTAGATTTTCCTCATTCATATAAAACAAAGTTTACTTCTAAGATGTTCATTTGTGAAGACTCTAATGGTAAGTGGGGTGGAATAAATACCAAACTTGATTTGTTGATATATTTTATTTATGATGAAATAAAAGTATATAGAAATTTTGTTAGTTTGAGAAAAGGAATAAAATGTTACACTTATTATTATGACCAGTTATTAGGGCCATTTGATAAAATTGAGAATAAATACAAGTCTCTATTGCTTTATAATGGAACTGCATTTAAGATTCTAAATTTAGATAGAGGATATAAATTATATGATAATATTTTTGAATCTTATGAGGAGGTTCCTGGTGGACATAATGTATATAAACTAAAATCAAATAGAAAATATGGTCTATTTAGTAAAGACTTCCAACAATATTTTGCCCCATATTATGATGATATTATAAGCTATCAGACAGAAAAATGTATCTGTTTACAAAATGGAAAATATGGGGTTGTAGATAGTTGTAATAATGTTCTGCTTCCTTTTAAATATACTGCTATTGAAGATATTGATAATGATTGGTTAGAATATTGTAAAGTTCGAATCATAGAAAATCCTAAAAGGGCTTTCATGTATAAGGAATTTCTACCACAAAAAAGAAATCTTCAAACGCTTGATGCTGAGAATGAATGGATTTCTTTGCTAAATGATGCAAATGAAAAATATTTATTTTTAGATACAGAAGTCATCGGTACGGTTAAAGATCTTAACATACCTATTGAAATGTCTGATTATTGGCCAAGAATATTTCAAATAGGATGGATAATAACAGATAAAGAAGGTCATGTGATAAAAGAAAAAAATAATTTGATAAAACCTACAGATTTTATTATACCGAATGAAACAACAATGGTGCATGGTGTTACTAATGATGTAGCTTTGAAGTTTGGGTCGAATTTGAAAGATGTATTATTAGATTTGCATAAGGATATTCAGTCTTCTAATGCAATTATTGGCCATAATATTGAATATGATCTTAAAGTGTTATGTGCTGAATTTTATCGTTTGAATTATATGTTTGTATATAGTAAGAAGAAAACGTATGATACAATGAAATTAGGGTCATATTTAATAGAAATGAATAACAAATGGCCTAAACTTCAAGAACTGTATAAAACTCTGTTTGGGCATACTTTTGAAGATGTTCATAATGCTATGGCTGATGTGGTAGCTACAAAGGAGTGTTTTTGGGAAATGGTAAGGCTTCAGAAAATATCATTGTCATCTTCCTCGGACAATAATGAAGTAATGGCTTATGATGCCAAAGATGATTTGCCTTTTTAATGATGAGGAAAGAGAGATTAAGGAATCCTTTTCTTTTGTTACATCGTGAATAGTTGCAGGAAATAAATATGCCTATAACCATCTGAGTATGCAATTTGAAAATTTCCTACGTTTCCAAATACTTGATGCGCATAACGCTTCTTTTCTCATATGTCTTAGAAAGAGTTGTCCCTATCCGTATGCAAAAATAGTTATTTTATTGTGATCTTGCATTATATAAAAATGTCCGCAATTTACCAATCCCTATAAAAACGCAGTAGTACTTATTTTGCTGATGAAGTATATCTTCGTTTTTAGAAGGTATGCACTGGCCGAATGCGGACTTCATGAAACGGAATTATAACCTAAATCCTTTACTTTTTCTTGGCTCTTCCGCTAACTGCTGCAATCCTTGTTGAAATTTCTTCCATTGCTCTTTGAACCATTCGCCAATCGGCTGCCTGTTTATGGTCAGTACCAGTTTGCTGTCATCGGTTGGATTCTTTTCCACCTTGAAAATATCATTCCTGATGTCAAACTTCCGTCTGTGTTCTTCAGAATAAATCCTGCCGTTGCATCTGATAGCTTCTTTCTTTGTCAGAAGGCTCTCTATCATTTCTTTGGTGAAGCCGATGGCAGCGCACAACTTTTCCATTCTCAACATCTCCCTGAGCATCGGAAACCACTTGAAAGCCTTTTCAAGCAAAGTATTCAAACGTGATATTTCCTTGTCTTTGGCTTCAAGCTCCTGATTGTGTATTCCTTGTAGGTTGCGTATCTGCTTGCCGTGCTGTTCCTGCATACGTTGCATTTGGGCTTTCAAGTCATCAATTCCCTTGTCCCGTTTGGCAATTTCCTGACGCAATTCTTCATTGGACTGCTCCAGTTTCTTCATTTTTCCGCTGCCGAAAAGAGAACCCACTCCGCTTGCTATGACCGTGGCAGCATCGGTGGCGGCGCTTTTGAGCTTGTCCGTGCGTATCTCCGATTTTACCTGTCTGAGTTCCTGTTCTGCAAGGTTTACCTGCTGTTCCTTATGCCGCTTTATGGCTTCTATGCGTTGCAGTTCGGCTTTCTGTTTCTCAATGATGAAGTCGTTCCGTTCCAGATGTTCTTTGCCTGTTACGGCTTTTGACTTACCACGCTCCATCAGAAGGATGTCGGATGCCAAGGTCTGCATCTGCATCATGTCATCGTCATTGAGTTTGCGGCTCTTGCCTGTATCGTGGTTCATCCAGTCGAATACGATATGCGCATGGTAATTCGGCTTGAACCACCTTTCGCCAACCTTGAAACTCTCCCTGTCCTCCTGGTCAGGCTGTCCATTCAGCCAATGCCCTTCGTCTTTGTGCAGGAAGATTTGGAGCGGTGTAATGCCCCAGCGTTTTTGGCACTCCTCGCCAAATTTATGCACATCTGCCAGTGTCGTGTCCTGTCTGACGAGCAACACGCCCTCACGTATGGGTGAACATCCTGCTACCTTGATAATTTTGCCGTTCTTCCCTTTGCGCTCACGCTCCTTTTCCTGCATGGCACGACCGGTCTTTTCCTTGACCATCCGTTTGATGTCCTCATAGTGCGCCTGCAATTCGGGATTGCCGAAGTCCGGGTTTATCCACTGCTCGTTATTCGCAGAGAGTTCGGATACAACATATACCTTGGTTTTTCCGATGTTGCGCATATACTCGGCAGTTCTCCGGTTATGAGCCTCGCTTGATGCCACGTTGCAAGGCTTGATATGTATGCTTGATTTTGTTGCCATCTTTTAATTCTGATTGGGTTGTTTACTAAATCTGTTTGTTGCTTTCCGCGCATATCCGCAAGGGGTTCTTAGGGGTGCAACCCATGAGCGGAGTTTCCAAAGAGAGGGTCACTCTTTGGTCGGGTTGCACAGGGCTGAAAGCCCTTGCCGGGTTCTTAGGGCAGCGTCCTAAGCCCCTCGGGAGAGCCCACAACTACGCAAGCGGAGCGTGTAGTTATAGTGGGCTATAACCGGAAGCCTTTCGGTTTCTTGGATAGCGTATCATTCTTCTTTCTGACGGACTGTATTTGTTCCTTTCTATCCGCCATGCGTTTCTGCAAATACTCGTTCAGGTCTATGCAACCGCAGTAGATTTGTGAAGCGTCCCGTATATGCCGGGTGCTGTCGTATTCCTTTCGGATTTGCTGCAAGGCTTCCATTCCTGCACGGTCATTGTCAAAAAAGCAGTGGATGCGCTCATAGCTTCCCAACGGATAAAGTGCTTTGGAAACATTGGCAACAGAGTTCAGAACCATGTAGTCCTGCCTGTCGAAGTCAGGATATTGCGGACAGCTTTCGAGCCGCAGGGTCAGAAATGAGAGGTAGTCCATAAATCCCTCGAAAACGAAACACGCGTTTCTTGGCTCTCCCGATTGCCTGATATGGGATATTTCTTTCGGTGCAATGCAGCCCTTGAAATATCGGTTTCGGATTTCATAGCCGCCCGACATGTTGGGAAATGCAATGGCGAAGTACCGTTTGCCGTTGTGCGTAAACCGCGCTTCCTTACATTCTTTTTTCGCCAGTACCGGATTTATTCCCCTTTCCTGCAAGTAAGCGAGCAAGGCAGGAGAAGAAAGCGGCACGATTTCCAACTGTTGGAAACTCGGCTCTGTAAATGACTGCTTGCGAAAAGAGAAAGAAACGGGGCGCACGTGCGGTGCCTGTTCCTCTATGCGTTTCAAAAGGTACGGCACGCTGTCCGTTGCATAGAGGTGCGAAGCCAGCGCGATGATGTTGCCGCCCTTGCCGAGCGCAAAATCGTACCATTGGTTCCGCTCGGTGTTCACCTTGAACGATGCTTCGGTTTCTTCCCTGAACGGTGATTTGTACCAGAGATTGATGCCCTGCCGCTTCACCGGGCTATATCCCAAGCTGTGTAGGTATTCTTCCAGTCTGATTTGTTTTGCTGTCTGTATGTCCATAAATGATTGTTTTTATCGGTTATTGTTTGTTTTTCTTTTCGCCAGTACCTTTTCATATAGGTTACTGGCTGTATAATCACTTCACTTTATTGTCGTATATATAGGATACGGCTTAAAGTGAAGCGGTTGAGTGTGCCCCTACAATCACTTCGCTTTATCCTAATATATAGACCCTGAGAATAAAGTGAAGTGATTGCGAGGATTGGGCTAATAGTGGAAATCCGGTTCGTAC
>NZ_JAULLJ010000030.1:0-48392 GCF_030518095.1 Bacteroides sp. ET489 | reverse complement strand
AGTGCCTATTAGAAAAAAATATTCCCCAGTTGGAAAAAGATTTTTTCCCAACTGGGGAAAATAATATAGTGCATATACAGCTACGTCCGCTTCAAGTAAAAAAAATCCCGTATCACTTTCATCCGAAATGCAATCCACTCCGTTCCTGTGATACGGGAAAATATAAATAAATAAAATATCAGTTAGCGCTTCCTGCCGCACTCAGTCTTTTCTGTTCTTCGATCAGCTGCATGTTCTCCTTCGCCTTTGACAGGAAATCTTTCACAAAGAAGTTTTCCTTAAAGCTGGTAGGAGCTGTTCTCATAATATCTTCTATCTGCGGAGTCATCATTGGATAAGGCAGTGTACTGCACAACATCATGAAGACGCTAGGACCTAGTACATTCTCGTAGTTTTCGGCAATAAAACCTTTCACATAATCGTTCATTTCCTTCAGCAAGTCTTCACTTTCCTTATTCAGCTGTTCGTGAATATCCTCCAGATTAGCACCATCAAGTACCATACGTGCCTCTTTCCGGTCTACCTCATCAAGTTGCAATTCAAGCGAGTTACGCTTTTCTATAAACTCATAAAGGGCATCATTCAAAGGAGTTCCTTTAGCCATCAATTGTTCATTGGATAAAGTCACTTTAATTTTTCCACTCTCCAAAACAACCGGCATAATGCCTTCATCGTCCATATACAGGGTTACCATCCTAACCGAGTCCACAGGCCCTTCCATATGAAAAAAACCGTGAATCACCTCGGCCGAATCAACCGTAATCCATTGTCCATCATTCTGAAAGACTTTAAGAAACAGCATTTTTCCATCAAGACTGGTAATAGAAGAGGTACCCTCAACTTTATACTTGTTGCGTCCGCAGGAAGAAAACAGTAACAATGTAATCAAAAAAGGTAAAATATAGCTTATCTCTTTCCTAACCATACATCAAAGATTTATGATTTTCTGAGGTGCAAAGGTATTAATAATCCTTATAAAGAAAGAGGTAAAAAACGTATTTTCATTTGCTTTACGTATTTTTGCACATTAATTAATCAAAAGCATTAAAAACTAAATATGTCCACTTATGCACCTTTTGCCAAACCGCTCTATGTGATGCTGAAGCCCGTAGGAGCCGTATGCAATTTGGCATGTGACTACTGTTATTACTTGGAAAAGTCCAAGCTGTACAAAGAAAATCCCAAGCATGTGATGAGTGAAGAACTGCTGGAAAAATTCATCGAGCAATATATCAATTCGCAAACCATGCCACAGGTTCTTTTCACCTGGCACGGTGGTGAAACCTTGATGCGTCCCCTTTCCTTCTATAAACGGGCCATGGAGTTGCAGAAAAAATATGCCAACGGGCGTACCATCGACAACTGCATACAAACCAATGGCACATTGCTCACCGACGAATGGTGTGAGTTCTTCAAAGAAAACAACTGGCTGGTAGGTGTATCCATCGACGGACCGCAAGAGTTTCACGATGAATATCGTAAAAACAAACAGGGACGTCCCTCCTTCCATAAGGTGATGCAAGGCATCAACCTCCTGAAAAAGCACGGAGTAGAATGGAACGGCATGGCTGTAGTCAACGACTACAATGCCGATTATCCTGAAGAATTCTACCGCTTCTTTAAAGAGATTGGTTGCCATTACATCCAGTTTGCTCCTATTGTAGAACGCATCATGCCTCACGGCGACGGACGCCATCTTGCATCGCTGGCCGATAGCGGCGAGATACCATTGGCCGACTTTTCCGTTACGCCGGAACAATGGGGCAACTTCCTTTGCCGTCTGTTCGACGAATGGGTAAAAGAAGATGTAGGAACTTATTACATACAGCTGTTCGACTCTACCCTGGCCAACTGGGTAGGGCAACAACCGGGTGTCTGTTCCATGGCACGTACGTGCGGACATGCCGGCGTAATGGAATTCAACGGCGACGTTTATGCGTGCGACCACTTTGTCTTCCCCGAATATAAGCTGGGCAACATCTACCAACAGACGCTGGTGGAAATGATGTACAGCGAACGCCAGCAGCGCTTCGGACAAAACAAGTTCGACTCTCTTCCCCGCCAATGCAAAGAGTGCGAATGGCTCTTTGCCTGCAACGGTGACTGCCCCAAGAACCGCTTTGCCCGTACAGCAGACGGTGAGCCGGGACTGAATTATCTTTGCGCTGGATACAGGAAGTTCTTTAGCCACGTAGCTCCATACATGGACTATATGAAAAAGGAACTGCTGGCCGAACGTGCTCCCGCCAATGTGATGCAAGCCATCCGTGAGGGAAAGTTTACGAGTTGACAAGAAGGCAACTGACAAGAAGCAGGAGACCATTTCTTCATCAACTCGTCAACTCGTTAACTCGTTTACTAAATAACTTTAAACCAAATAACTTAATCACTTTATGAGAATCAAAAAGTACCTTGTTGCGGCCCTTGCCGCAGCATTCACCTTCTCGGCACAGGCCGACGAAGGCATGTGGCTGCTCCAACTCATCAAGCAGCAGAATTCCATTGAAATGATGAAAAAACAGGGACTGAAGCTCGAAGCCGAAGACTTGTACAACCCCAACGGCGTGTCGCTGAAAGATGCTGTCGGCATCTTTGGAGGTGGTTGTACTGGTGAAATCATCTCGCCAGAAGGCCTCATCCTGACCAACCACCATTGCGGATATGCCTCCATTCAGCAACATTCCAGTGTGGAGCACGATTACCTGACTGACGGTTTCTGGGCCAAGAGCCGTGCCGAGGAACTGCCCACTCCGGGACTGAAATTCCGTTTCGTACATCGTATTGTCGACATCACCGACTTGGTGAATGCCAAAATAAAAGCTGGTGAGACAGACGAATACAAAGCCATGACCCGCCCCTTCCTCAACCAGTTGGCCAAAGAAGAGATGGAAAAGAGCGATCTGAAAGGCAAGCCGGGCATCGAGCCTCTTGCACTGCCTTTCTATGCCGGAAACAAATACTACCTTATCTATTATAAGGTATATACCGACGTACGTATGGTAGCCGCTCCCCCTTCGAGCGTGGGTAAGTTCGGCGGTGAGACTGACAACTGGATGTGGCCGCGCCACACGGGCGACTTCTCCATGTTCCGTATCTATGCCGACAAGAACGGCGAACCGGCCGAGTATAGCAAGGACAATGTTCCCCTGAAGACTCCCAAGTATCTCAGCATCTCACTCAAAGGTCTGAACGAAGGTGACTATGCCATGATTATGGGCTTCCCCGGTTCTACCGAACGTTACCTCACCCAAAGCGAAGTACGCCAGCGCATGACGGCTATCAACCAGGCCATGATAGACATGCGTACCGTCTACCTGGACGTGCTGAAGAAGTACATGCGCCAGAGTGACAAGACCCGCATCCAGTATGCCAATAAGTTTGCTGGCAGCAGCAACTACTGGAAAAACTCCATCGGTATGAACAAGGCCATTGTAGACAACAACGTACTCGAAACCAAGGCTGAACAGGAAAAGCGCTTTGCCGCCTTTGCCCAAGGTAAGCCCGAATACGAAGGTGTGGTAGAGAAGATAGACGCCCTCGTTGAAAAGATGACCCCCGCACTGCGCCGTACCGAATATCTGTACGAAGCCCTGAACGGAGCCATCGAGTTCGGCTGCCCGCCCGCACTGATGGACAAGATGAAGGAAGCCATCGAAACGAAGAACGACTCCCTGCTGCAGGCTACCAAGAGACAGCTAGAATCGGTATACGAAGGCATCTACAACAAAGACTATGACCAGCAAGTAGACCGTGCCGTAGCCAAAGCCATCCTGCCTGCCCTGGCCAAGGCGCTGACACCCGAAGAACTGCCCGCTTTCTACCAGACCATCGAAAAAGAGTACAAGGGTAACTATGACGCCTACGTGAACGATCTCTTCGATACATCCACCATGGGCAGTCGTGCCAACTTCGACAAGTTCCTGAAGAAGCCCAGCGTGAAAGCCATCGACCGTGACATGGCCACCGCCTACAGCCGCGCCAAGCTCGAAGCCATCAAAGCTGCCTCAAACGAATACAGCCAACCGTCCAAAGAACTTAGCCTGCTGCACAAAGCCTATATCCGCGGACTGGGTGAAATGAAGCAGCCAGTGCCCTCCTATCCCGATGCTAACTTCACCATCCGTCTGACATACGGCAACGTGAAGTCGTACAACCCGAAGGACGGTGTACACTACAAGTACTTCACTACCACCGACGGTATTCTGGAGAAGGAAGATCCCGAAAATCCGGAATTCGTAGTGCCTGCCAAGCTGAAAGAGCTCATCCAGAAAAAAGACTTCGGCCGCTATGCCATGGCCGACGGCACCATGCCTGTCTGCTTCCTGACGACGAACGACATTACCGGCGGTAACTCCGGTTCGCCCGTCATCGACGGCGAAGGCCGCCTCATCGGCTGCGCCTTCGACGGCAACTGGGAATCACTGAGCGGCGACATCAACTTCGACAACAACCTGCAACGTTGCATCGCCCTCGACATCCGCTACGTGCTCTTCATCCTTGAAAAGCTGGGCGGCTGCGGCCACCTCATCAACGAGATGACCATCGTAGAGTAATAAAATAAAAGGCACGGATTACACGGACAATCACGGCAATAGAAACAACCGTGAACCTTCCGCAAGATCCGTGCCTGTTTTTTCACCTTAAGCCCCATTCATTATGAAAAGACTGTTATTTGCGGCAGCCCTGTCTGCCCTGACACTCCCCGCACTGGCCGACGAAGGCATGTGGATGCTGACCGACCTGAAGCGGCAGAACGAAGTAGCCATGCAGGAACTGGGCCTGCTCATCCCAGCCGATTCCATCTACAACCCCGAAGGCATTGCCCTGAAGGACGCCGTCGTACACTTCGGCGGAGGTTGCACGGGCGAAGTCATTTCGGCCGAAGGCCTTGTGCTGACCAACCATCACTGCGGCTACGGCGCCATCCAGCAGCACAGCAGCGTAGAGCATGACTACCTGACCGACGGTTTCTGGGCCATGAACCGCCAGGAAGAACTGCCTTGCAAAGGCCTTACCATCACCTTTATCGACCGCATACTGGACGTGACGGACTACGTGCAGCAACAGCTGAAGAAAGATCCCGACCCACAGGGAACCAACTATCTTTCGCCCAAATACCTGGCTCAGGTATGCGAACGCTTCCTGAAAGACCAGAACATCACTCTGGGCAAAGGCGGCAAGGCTGAACTGAAGGCCTTCTACGGCGGCAACCGCCACTACCTGTTTCTGAAAACCGTCTACAACGACATCCGCATGGTGGGCGCACCGCCTTCGAGCATCGGCAAGTTCGGAGCCGACACCGACAACTGGATGTGGCCACGCCACACGGGCGACTTCTCCCTGTTCCGCATTTATGCCGACCGTGACGGACAACCGGCCGCCTACAGTCCCGACAACCAGCCCCTGCATGTCAAGAAACACCTGCGCATCAGCCTGGCTGGCTTCAAGGAAGGCGACTTCGCTTTCGTCATGGGCTTCCCCGGACGCAACTGGCGCTACATGATAGCCGACGAGGTGGAAGAGCGCATGCAGACCACCAACTTCATGCGCCACCACGTACGCGATGCCCGCCAGCGCGTTCTCATGGAACAGATGTTAAAGGACGATGCCGTACGCATCCACTACGCCAGCAAGTATGCCTCCAGTGCCAACTACTGGAAGAATGCCATCGGCATGAACGAAGGACTCGTACGCCTCAAGGTGCTCGACACCAAGCGTGCCCAGCAGGAAGCTTTGCTGGAACGTGGTCGCCAGACAGGCGATACCTCCTATCAGGCTGCTTTCGACCGCATCCAGGCCATCGTGAAGCAACGCCGTCCGGCCCTCTACCATCAGCAAGCCATTCAGGAAGCACTGGTCACCGCACTCGACTTCATGCGCATCCCCAACACCACTTCCCTGACCACAGCCCTGAAGAACAAAGACAAAGCTGCCATTCAGGCAGCCAGCGACAGCCTGAAAAAAGCTGCCGACAAATATTTCGCCTCTATTCCCTACCCCGAGGTTGAGAAACTGGTAGGCAAGGAAATGCTGCGCACATACGCCCGCTACATTCCCGAGGATCAACGCATCGGCATCTTTAAAGTCATCGACCGCCGGTTCAAGGGAGATACAGATGCTTTCATCGATGCCTGCTTCAAGTATTCTATCTTCGGCAGCCGCGAGAATTTCGACAAGTTCATCCGCAAGCCCAAACTCTACAAGCTGACGGGCGACTGGATGGTGCTGTTCAAATACTCCATCACCGACGGTCTGTTACAGACAGCCCTTGCCATGATGGACGCCAACCACGACTACAACAACGCTCACAAAATTTGGGTAAAAGGCATGATGGACATGCGTCAGGCTAACGGACAGCCCATCTATCCTGATGCTAACTCTACCCTGCGCCTGACCTACGGCAAGGTGGCTTCGTACGAACCGGCTGACGGAACGGTATACGACTACTATACCACTCTGGACGGTGTGATGCAGAAAGAAGATCCGACAAACTGGGAATTCGTTGTCCCCGACAAATTGAAGCAACTATGGAAGGCTAAAGACTTCGGCCGCTATGCCCTGCCCGACGGACGCATGCCAGTCTGCTTCATCGTCGATACCGACAACACGGGCGGCAACTCGGGTAGCCCCGTGTTCAATGCCAAAGGCGAACTCATCGGTACCGGTTTCGACCGCAACTATGAGGGTCTGACAGGCGATATCGCTTTCCGTCCTTCGTCGCAGCGTGCAGCCTGTGTAGACATCCGCTATACGCTCTTCATCATCGAGAAATATGCAGGTGCCTCACACCTTATCGACGAACTCGACATTGCTGAATAATTGACTGGAAGAACAAAAACGGCACACTGTTTGTTAGAAGTATCAAGAACTATTTATTCAGAACAATTATGGAAAAATTTGAAAACTTGATCAACAGCACAACAGTGCCCGTACTTGTAGACTTCTACGCAACCTGGTGCGGTCCCTGTAAGATGATGCACCCCATATTGGAAAACGTAAAAAGCCGTGTGGGCGACAAGGCACGCATCGTTAAAATAGATGTAGACGAACAACAGGCATTGGCCATGCAGTACCGCATACAGGCCGTACCCACCCTGATGCTCTTCAAGAACGGACAGCAGGTATGGCGACAGTCCGGAGTGGTACAAAGCAACGAACTGGTCAGCCTGATTGAACAATATGTATGATAGCTGCGAGTGACGAGCTACAAGCTACGAGTGACAAGTGTATGATGAGGGTATAATTCACGATTTATAAGTTTATAGCTCACTACTCGTAGCCCATATCTCATCACTCGTAGCTCGTAACTCGTAGCTCGTAGCTAATAACTAAAACTAATAAAGATATGAAGAAACTATTGCTAACGCTGGCTCTCGCAGCCACCACACTTCTGGGTTACGCCCAGGAAGTCGTTGTGATGGACAAAGCCATGTTCATCGACAAAGTATTCGACTATCAGAATGAAAAAGAATGGAAATACAAAGGCGACAAACCCGCCATCATTGACCTTTATGCCGACTGGTGCGGTCCATGCCGCAAGGTAGCTCCCATCATGAAAGAACTGGCCAAAGAGTATGCCGGCAAAATCACCATCTATAAAGTAAATGTAGATAAGGAGAAAGAGCTGGCTGCCTTGTTCAATGCTACCAGCATTCCTCTCTTTGTGCTCATTCCGATGAACGAGAAACCTCAACTGTTCAGCGGAGCTGCCGACAAGACAACATACAAGAAAGCCATCGACGACTTCCTGCTGAAGAAGGAATAAACCTTCAGACCGGCTACCTTAACGGAACTTCTGCCCACTGACCCGCACGCAATTGCATCACAGATGCAAAGCCTGCATTCCGCAAAGCCCGAAAAGCAGCGGACATGCCACTGCTAATACGTTCGGGATAGTGGGCATCACTGTTTACTTGAATACGGATTCCCAACTCGCGCAGCAGAGGGAAGTAACGTTCGTCCGGATAGAAAACACCCAACTCCTCATAAGCTTTCGTATTGACTTCCATCTGATATCCCCGACGGGCAATCTCGGCAAAGTAATCGCATACCAACTGGTCGTACCAAAGTTCATCCATGATGCCGGGACGACAACAAGCTGCATTGTAATGCACCTTGTCGGCATGACCTACAATGTCGAAACCACCCAGTTCCACCATCCGCCACGAGCGTTCGTAATACTGGCGTACCACCTGTTCCACATCACCATGAAAATGTTCGTCAACCATCTGCCGGAACTTTCCAGCGGGTAGATCGGCATCTACCACCTTGCCCGTTTCATCGTATAACAAGTGAACCGACCCGATGCGATAATCCAACGGCAAACGCTGGAAACATTCGGCTGCCGGATTGCTTTCTTCGTTCAGATAATCTATCTCCAACCCGATATACAGCTCAATCTGTCCGGCATACTTCTGTCTCAATCGTTGGAATTCGGCCAGATAATCCTCCATACGATCCCACTCCATCGTCCAAGCTGTAGAGAACGGAAGAGGAGCGTGCGACGAGAAACCGTAAGAAACAAAACCACGGCTTACGGCAAAACGTACAAAGTCTTCCATTCCGGCACGGCCGTCGCAGTAGAGAGAATGGCTGTGGTAGTTAGCCTCACCCCCCTGCCCCCCTTTCCCAAAGAGAGGGGGAAGTGGACGGGTCTGGTTATCAGTTATCGATTGCATATTATATACATACTATTTTTTAATAAAAGGAAACTTCTACTCCCCTCTCCTTGGGAGAGGGGCCGGGGGTGAGGCTTTTATTCTATCTCACTCAACTCCAGCCATCGCATCGTCTTCTCGTCAATCAGCTCCGTCAACTGTGGCAAACGTTTCGACTTCTCCGTCAGCTCTTCCACCGACAGCGCTCCGCTGCACAACGCTTCTTCTATGTTTTTCTTTTCGGCTTCCAGAGTGGCTATCTCCTGTTCCAGTTGTTCGAACTCGCGACGTTCCTTGTAAGTCATACGACGCTTATCGTTCAGGCGTACCTTGGCAGTCTTAGCTTCCTGTGGTTTAACGGCTGCCTGCTGCTCTTTGTCATGACGCGCCTTTGCCTCCTTCCATTCCCGATACTGGGTATAGTTACCGGGGAAGTCGCGGATATCACCTCCACCGTTGAACACCAAGAGATGATCTACTACCTTATCCATAAAGTAACGGTCGTGGCTCACGACGATAATACACCCCTTGAAGCTTTGCAGATACTCTTCGAGCACTTGCAAGGTAACGATGTCCAGATCGTTCGTCGGCTCGTCGAGCACCAGGAAGTTCGGATTGCGCATCAGCACCGTACAGAGGTAAAGCCGCCGGCGTTCTCCGCCGCTCAGTTTATAGACGTAACTGTGCTGAGTTTCGGGAGTAAAAAGAAAATGCTGCAAAAACTGCGAAGCAGTAAGCCGCTTGCCGTTGCCCAGTTCAATAACTTCGGCAATGTCACGGACTACGTCGATCACCTTCATCTGTTCGTCAAACTGAAGTCCGTCCTGCGAATAGTACCCAAAACGCACCGTCTCACCAATGTCCAGTGTGCCACTGTCTGGTTTCACCAGTCCCATCAGTATCTTGATAAAGGTCGATTTTCCGGTACCGTTGTTACCGACAATACCCATCTTCTCGTAACGGGCAAAGATATAAGAGAAATCATCCAGTATTTTCAGATCACCAAAAGACTTACTCAGGTGGTCGGCCTCGAATATCTTGTTGCCGATGTACGAAGCCTTCACATCGAGTTTGACGTTGGCATCGTAAAAACGCTGCTTTGCCACCTTCTCCAGTTCATAGAAAGCATCTTCGCGATAACGCGCCTTGTGTCCGCGTGCCTGCGGCATACGGCGCATCCACTCCAGCTCGGTACGATACAAGTTGTTGGCACGTTCAATTTCTACCGTCTTGGCATCGATCCGTTCCTGTCGTTTCTCCAGATAGTAGCTGTAGTTTCCTTTGTACGAATAAATCGTGCGGTTATCTATTTCGATAATCTCGGAACATACCCTGTCGAGGAAGTAACGGTCGTGGGTGACCATCAGCAGAGTCAGGTTCGTACGCCGCAGATACTCTTCCAGCCACTCGGTCATGTCGAGATCAAGGTGGTTGGTGGGCTCATCCAGAATCAGCAAATCGGGTTCGGTAATCAAGGTGTTGGCCAGCGCCACACGTTTCAACTGTCCGCCCGAAAGGTGCTTTACTTGCTGGTCGAAGTCGCGTATCTTCAGCTGAGAAAGTATCTGTTTGGCTTTCTGCTCATAATCCCAAGCTTTCTCCTGATCCATGCGAAGCAAGAGTTCATCCATACCGGGATGACCTTCGGTTGCCAAGCATCGTTCGTACTCCTTAATCAGATCCACGGTGCTGTTGCCATGATGAAAGCAGGCTTCGAGCACCGTCAGTTCTTCGGGGTAATGCGGACTTTGCTCCAGATAGCCCACACGAAGGTCTCGACGAAAGGCTATCTTTCCCTCGTCGTAACCTTCCTTACCCGACAGGATACTCAGTAAAGTGGACTTTCCGCTTCCGTTTTTGGCAATCAGTCCCACACGCTGCCCTTCGGCCAGCCCGAAGGATATATTTTCAAATAAGACCAAATCGCCGAACGACTTGGTAAGGTTTTCTACTTGTAATATTGAAGACATTATTTAAAATGAAGAATGATAAATGAATTAACCATTGTTACAGTAGGCTTCGGCCAGGTTGACTTTCTCGCCCGCTTTCACCTTGCTCCATGCCAGCTTCATGGGATCGACCCACTGCCCGGTGGCAGTGTTGAACAATACGGGAGCTTCACGGTTGCCGTCAATTAACGTACGCCACTCCATTCCGTCTTCCTCGTTTGCCATAATGACACAAAGAGTAATACCCATAGCCAGCCAATGGTCCTTTTTCTTAGGCCCTATCACACCACGGTCTACCACCTGCTGCATGTTTTCCACATCGGCTTCCACTCCCTGGAAATCTTTCTTCAGCAAGTCTTTCACCGTATTCGACACCCATTCATAAGCTTCGTTAATCTGGCAGATTTCCGAAACACGCACAGGTATCAGCTCGGCCGGATATTTCACACCCTGCTTCCGCACTTGCAACGAAGCAATCACCTGTTCGGCTTCGGCCACAGGCTGCCCCTTGCGAACGGTAAACGAACATTCGAATGCTACATCGTCGATACCCGTTATCCAGATGTGCGAAGTGTAATGTTCGCCATCTTCTTCGAACGTTTCACGGCTGTAGGCACAGTCCAAGGCTCCTACCCTGGCCCGGCGTGCGGCAGGATTTTCTTTCAGTTCCAGGCTGACGCACTCACGTCCGTACCCTTCCTGACCCCGATAAGCCGAAATGCGGAAGTTTCCAGTCCATTCTTCGGGATTATAAAAGAGGAACGAACCTTCACCGTCCTCGAATTCGTTCCATGTTGCCGGATATTGCATGGAGAACCAGGCTCCCGGCGAAATATACTTTTTCTGTTGTTCCATAATGTGATTCCATTCAGAGTTGGTTGGGCAAAGGTAACATTCCCGCAGCTCATTTGCAAGCGAAGCCCGCAAAAAGCAGCCTATCTGCCAATGGGCTGAATCTTACGCCGGACGTCCTTCGATATTTCCAAAAACATGTAATTTAGCTTGTCCGAATGGATACCTTCCTCATGTTGTTTATACTTACGGTTGGCATACTCTTTCGACTTGTCAAAGGTGATGCGCGACATCTGGTTCTGCGTCTTGCCCACCATAGTCGAGTCGAGCCGCTCGTCGGGGAAGAAATCGTCCAAATCGACATCGCCAATCATCGTAGTTTCCAGAAAATCCATATTCTTATGCCCGTTGTCGGTATAGTAACCCACAAACATGTGGCCGGGTATACGCACCAGAATGGGCTCGATGTTGATAGCACGTAACAGCGAGGCAAACAGTACACTACCGTCCACACAGTTGATTTGTGAAGAATTGAGGGCATCATCGAATGTACGTACCCGCTGTGAAAAGACAACATTACTCGACAAGCTTGTGTTCGATACCGAGCTATAACGAAAATTCCGCTTCTGCAACACATTCCACAAAGCGTATACTTGCTTGTCCACCGACCCGGCCGTACCACCTTGATAACCCAAGAAACGATTGACGATGCGTGTATTCAGCGCCTCACGCAGCAGTTGGTCTATCATGGGGTTTTCTTCGTTGACGTAAGCAGCAAAGAAAACGCCAGTATCGTGAAACTTAGTACCGTCGGTCACATAGCCCAGCAGGCATTCGTTGATGCTGCGCACCGAAAAAGTACGTACCCGCTGCCCCATCTCCTTACCGTTGAGTTCGACCGTTACTGCCACGTTGATAGGCTCTGCCTGCTTGTTGTTCTTCAACGCTTCGTAATTCCAGATAATATCGGGATAAATGGTATACTCCGTATGTGGCTTGGCCAATACGAACTCCGACACCGAGAGCGAAAAGAAAGGTGTTTCGGCCACTTCGATACGCACACGGCTATATGCCTTGCCCGAACGGACTCGTATGCTGATACACGACTTCGGATTGCCTACATACAAAGAATCGGAAGGCACAATGACCTGTGCATCGGTCGTAGCTACAGACAATATACTCGAAGGAAAAATATTTCCTCCCAATTCATCGGTTATCTCAAATCCCGAACGGAAAGGAGAAGTGTTCAGCCACACCGAGCCACCCACCACAAGAACCAGTAAGCCCACTATCAACGGCAACCGCCAACGGTGTTGCTGTCCTTTATTCCAATCTACAATAGGAAACGATTTCATCTCTTTTACATCATTGGTACCTGACAAAATTAGCACTTTCCATGCATAATTATCTTCTTCAAAAGAAGAAAAATGAAAATTCTTTTGGCAAGAAATATATTATTCGTATTTTTGCGAACAACAAACAAGAAAAAAGACAGCAATGACTCAAAAGAAATATTCAGAAGAACAGGAAAAGATAGCTCGTTTTGCCAAAGCCATGGGGCATCCCGCACGCATAGCCATACTCCAGTTTCTGGCAGCTCAGGAATGTTGCTTTTTCGGCGACATCCACGAAGAACTGCCTATAGCCAAAGCTACGGTATCGCAACACCTGAAGGAACTGAAGGAAGCCGAACTGATCCAAGGAGAAATTGAGGCACCTAAAGTAAGATACTGCATCAATAAGGAGAACTGGGAAATAGCCAGAAGAATGTTTGCCGACTTCTTCGGACAGCCGGTATGCAAAAAAGAGAGCTGCTGCGGTTAAGCTCTTTTTTTGCAATAGATGTTCGTTGTTTTGCGAATTACTAACATTAATATATTATAAACATGAAAACGATTCTGTTTCTGGTTGCCGCCTGTTTCGCATTTGCCTCATGCCAGACGAATGTAAAGAACGAAGCAACCGCACAAGCTCAAAAAGAAGTCGCTGTCAGCGACCACGTGGAAGTACTGTATTTCCATGGGAAACAGCGCTGTGCTACCTGCATGGCCATTGAAAACAATACCAAGGCTGCAATAGAAGAAAACTTTGCCTCGCAGATAAAGAATGGCGATGTAGTATTCAGAGTGATAGACATCAGTCAAAAGGAGAACGAGGAAATTGCTGAAAAGTACAAAGTAACATGGTCGTCGCTGTTTGTTGTCAAATACAAAAACGGGCACGAAACCAGGGAGAATATGACCGAATTTGCATTCGGCAATGCCCGCAAGTCGCCGGATGTATTCAAAGCCGGAGTAGTAAAATCAGTAACAGACATGCTGAACTAAAGCTTATGGATTGGCTACAGACACTGCTCGATAACAGCTCCACACCTGTATTGACGGCATTTCTACTCGGACTGCTGACGGCACTTTCGCCTTGTCCGCTGGCAACCAACATCGCCGCCATCGGATTCATCGGAAAAGACATGGAGAACAGGAAACGGATCTTCCGCAACGGCTTGCTCTATACACTGGGGCGCATCCTGTCATACACCCTGCTTGGCATTGTGCTGATTATGATTCTGAAAGAAGGTTCAAGCATGTTCGGCATCCAGAAGACTATCGGCACATGGGGCGAACTAGCCATAGGGCCGCTACTGCTTATCATCGGCCTGTTCATGCTTTGGGGAGACAAACTCAACTTGCCTAAGTTTGGCTTCAACGGCCAGGCAGAAGGACTTGCCCGAAAAGGCGGATGGGGTGCACTGCTGATAGGCATCCTCTTTGCACTGGCGTTCTGCCCCACAAGCGGCGTATTCTATTTCGGCATGCTGATACCCATGTCGGCCACAGCTACAGCAGGCTACCTGCTGCCCGCCGTATTTGCCATCGCTACCGCCATACCAGTACTTGCCGTAGCTTGGATACTGGCATTCAGCGTACAGCAGATGGGACGTTTTTACGGTCAAATGAAAGTGGTACAGAAATGGATGAACCTCATTGTCGGATGGATATTCATTGTAATAGGCTTATATTATTGCTGGACAATGTACCTATAAAACACTATTGATACTAACAAACAAAAATTTTAGGAATATGGAAATTAAAGTATTAGGACCGGGTTGCTGCAAATGCAAGACAACCTACAATGTAATCGAAAAAGTAATCAAAGAAAACAATCTGGACGTAAAACTGACCAAAGTGGACGACATCATGGAAATGATGAACTACAATATCATGACTACTCCCGCCGTTGTTGTCGACGAGGTGGTAAAAATGAAAGGACAGGTTCCGACCGAGAGTGACGTAAAAAAACTTTTGGGCATCTGACAACCCAGATTATTTAACTGCGAACGGCAGAAACAACCGTTATTGAATCTGCCGTTCTTTTTATATAAACATTGTTCGTATTTATACGAATTAAAAAAACAGTAAAACATGATACAAGATTTTGCAGACTGGCTTGTTTACGGGCTGTTCGGACTGAGTGCCGATACACCGTTAGGAGTGGCCGTAAATTTCTTCTTTTATGATACAATCAAGATTCTCATCCTGTTATTCTTTATCAGCGTGCTGATGGGAATCATCAATGCTTATTTCCCGATCGAACGTTTGAGAAACTACCTGATGACGCACAAGATGTATGGCTTGCAATACCTGCTGGCATCCGTATTCGGTGCCATTACTCCATTCTGCTCCTGCTCTTCCATCCCGCTGTTCATCGGTTTCGTCAAAGGCGGCATTCCTTTGGGAGTGACTTTTGCCTTTCTTATCACCTCGCCGCTGGTCAACGAAGTAGCCGTTGCGATGTTCCTTGGTTCTTTCGGAGTGAAGGTGACACTGATCTACGTCATCAGCGGCATCCTGCTGGGCGTTATAGGTGGAGTTGTGCTGGGACGGATGAGACTGGCACCTTACCTGACCGACTGGGTAAAACAGATACAAGCACAGGCTTCGGTCCAGGCTGGCGAATGGGAAAAGGAGCATACTACTTTCTTCAAGCGGCTTCCGACCATCATCCGTGACGCTTGGAAGATTGTCAGCGGCGTACTTGTCTACATCCTGATAGGTATCGGTATCGGTGCCTTTATGCACGGCTTTGTTCCCGAAGGCTTCTTCGCACAGCACATGTCGAAAGATAATTGGTATGCGGTTCCCCTGTCCGTCATTCTGGCCGTACCAATGTATGCCAATGCCGCAGGCATTGTGCCCATCATTGAGGTATTTGTGGCCAAAGGTATCCCCATGGGTACGGCCATCGCTTTCATGATGGCTGTTGTAGGCCTTTCGCTACCGGAAGCCACACTGCTCAAAAAGGTGATGACCTGGCGACTGATTGGCATATTCTTCGGCACAGTGACCTTTTTCATCATTCTGTCGGGCTATCTGTTCAACTATATATTGTAAACATCTCCCACAAAAACATTCAAAACAGTATTTATTATCAAGTCTACAATCCGATTACTATAAATGTAATTAGCAATAAAAAAATGAAAGTATTGATTCTTTGTACAGGAAACAGTTGCCGCAGCCAAATGGCACACGGCTTTTTACAGTCATTCGACCACACGATAGAAGTATATTCAGGAGGAACAGAACCTGCTGCACAAGTAAATGCCAAGGCTGTGGAAATGATGAAAGAGGTTGGAATAGATATCAGTTCGCATGTACCCACGCACGTAAACACTTATCTCGATCAAGAATGGGATTACGTGATAACCGTATGCGGAGGAGCAAACGAAAATTGCCCTACATTCAGCGGCAAAGTAGGAAAACGTCTACATATAGGCTTTGATGATCCGTCACATGCTAGAGGTACACCAGAATTCATCGATTCGGAATTCCGCCGTGTACGCGACGAAATCAGAAAATCCTTTGCCCGCTTTTACATCACTGAAATCAGAAAAGAAGCATTGCCCCAATGCTCTTGTGGAGGCAATTGCTAACATTACGAGCATAAATAATCCACGTTCCACACTTGTACGGCTCGCGAGCGACACTTGCACGGCTCACGAGCCGTGCTTGCAATACGCACGAGAGTTGCAGGCCATACTCACAGCATTGCTTGTTACGCCAGCTAACTACCAATGTTATGCGGCTAAAGTAAGTAGTTAAGAAAGGAAAGTGAATGATTAAAAATGAAAAACCGGGTGAAAGATGGATACGCGAACGAAGCGGATGGGGCAGACTAACACGGATAAAAATAAGAAAAGGGGAAATCGGGTTCACGCTTTCAAAACGTTATTTTTCATTGATATACAGAAAGATATGGTGAAAGATAAAGTTTCACCGACATTCGGTGAAACACAAATCGGGATGGCTGTACAACCCGTTAATTTTTTCCCAGTTAGGAAAAAATTTTTTCCTAACTAGACAAATATTTTTTCCTAACTAGGAAAAAAAATTGCAATAGTAGCATTAGCTTTCACACCCCTTTCTGAAAATTCGCTCTGCCTGTATCATCCGCTTTAACCGGCTCAACAACTGTTTTATCTTTCACTACAATCTATTCATATTCATACGCTTATGGTGAAACGTCACCCAAATAGATACCCATTTGATGTCTGCTGCTGAAATCTATGCCACAGTAAAACACAAAAATGCTGCAGTGCTGAAGGATTGTTCGTGTACGTCGTCCGCCGACCTGTTAGCGCAGCTGGGCGCAGGATATATACGAAGTATGAGCATGGGGATTTTGTGGAGCAAAACGGAAGTAAAATCATAAAACCGACCGGCTTTCATTTGTGAAATAAATGTAAATAAGCCCCATCAGCTTTCTTTAACCTCATACGTTTATCTATCTTTGCAGAAAGAATCTGTAAGGACTTTTTGTCACATCCTTTATATAAAATCAAACCTGTTTCCGATTGGAACAAATCATAGGTTATCAGTTGAAAGCTGTATTCTACAACTGAATAAATAAAAGGAGTACAAAAACAGTAAACGGACTCAGAAAAAAACAAAAACGATTTCAAGGAAGGAGAGCAACGTTATGAAAGATTACAGAATTGCTGTAGCCGGAACCGGCTACGTAGGACTTTCGATAGCAACCCTACTGTCGCAACACCATCAGGTAACAGCTGTGGACGTAATACCTGAAAAAGTGGAAAAGATAAACCAACATATCAGCCCCATACAAGACGAGTACATCGAAAAGTATCTGGCCGAGAAGCAACTGAATCTGAGCGCCACCCTCGACGGATGGAAAGCCTATAGCGAAGCCGACTTCATCGTGATAGCCGCACCGACCAATTATGACCCGATGAAGAACTACTTCGACACAAGCCATGTGGAAGAAGTAATCGATCTGGTACTCGAAGTGAATCCTGATGCCGTCATGGTGATTAAAAGTACCATCCCCGTGGGCTATTGCCGAAGCCTGTACGTAAAGTATGCCGAGCGCTTCCAATCGTCACCCGCCCTGCAAGGCAAGCGGTTGAATCTGCTGTTCTCGCCCGAGTTTCTGCGCGAAAGCAAGGCACTGTACGACAACCTCTACCCCAGCCGCATCATTGTAGGATATCCCAAGATGATAGAAGGACGAGAGGAAGAAAACGAAGCCATCCGAGCCATCGCCGGAGAGCGGCTGGAAGAAAAGGCTCACGAATTTGCCGCACTGCTACAGGAAGGAGCCTTGAAAGAAGACGTTCCTACCCTGTTCATGGGACTGAAAGAAGCAGAAGCCGTGAAACTGTTTGCCAATACTTACCTGGCACTGAGGGTAAGCTACTTCAACGAACTCGACACTTATGCCGAAGTGAAAGGACTCGACACGAAAGCCATCATCGACGGCATCTGTCTGGATCCGCGTATCGGAACACACTACAACAACCCTTCCTTCGGATACGGCGGCTACTGCCTGCCCAAAGACACGAAACAGCTGTTGGCAAACTATCAGGATGTGCCCGAAAACCTGATCCATGCCATTGTGGAGAGCAACCGCACCCGAAAGGACTTCATCGCCGACCAGGTGCTTCACAAGGCAGGATATTACGACTATTACAATCGTGGTGCATTCGATCCGTCGAACGAAAAGAAGTGCGTCATCGGAGTATACCGGCTGACGATGAAGTCGAACAGCGACAACTTCCGCCAAAGTTCCATTCAGGGCGTCATGAAACGCATTAAGGCCAAAGGTGCCAGCGTCATCATCTACGAGCCCACACTGGAAGATGGCAGTACCTTCTTCGGATCGGTAGTCGTAAACAATCTGGAGAACTTCAAACAACAGTCCGACGCCATCATTGCCAACCGCTACGACAGCTGTCTGGACGATGTAAAAGAGAAAGTCTATACCCGGGATATTTTCCGAAGAGACTGAGAAAAACAAAGTCATCAACTTTAATAAAGTGCAACCATAACAAAGACAATGGAAAAGAGAAATGTAGCTTTAATTACCGGTATCACCGGACAAGACGGGTCGTTTCTGGCCGAATTGCTGCTAAGCAAAGGATATGATGTACACGGCACCATCAGACGGTCGTCGGTAGACTATCGCGAACGCATCGCGCATCTGGAAGGAAAACCCAATTTCCACCTACATTATGCCGACCTGAGCGACTCGATGAGCATCCTGCAAGTCGTAGGAAAAGTGAGACCGACCGAAATATACAACCTCGCTGCACAAAGTCATGTGCAGGTAAGTTTCGACTCTCCGGAGTTTACAGCCAACGTAGATGCTACAGGCGTACTGCGTGTATTGGAGGCTGTGCGCCTAGCGGGCCTGACTGATACTTGCCGCATATATCAGGCATCGACTTCGGAACTGTACGGCAAAGTGGAAGAGGTACCGCAAAATGAGAATACACCTTTCCACCCTTACTCACCTTATGCTGTTGCCAAACTGTACGGTTACTGGATTGTAAAAGAGTATCGCGAGGCATACAACATGTACTGCTGTTCGGGCATCCTGTTCAACCACGAAAGCGAACGCCGTGGCGAAACTTTCGTAACGCGGAAAATCACGCTGGCAGCAGCGCGCATCGCACAAGGTAAGCAGGATCGTCTGTATCTGGGTAACCTGGATTCGCTGCGCGACTGGGGATACGCCAAAGACTATGTGGAATGTATGTGGCTGATTCTGCAACAGGAGAAACCGGAAGACTTCGTGATAGCTACCGGCGTGCAACATTCGGTAAGAGAATTCTGCTATCTGGCTTTCAAATATGCAGGTATCGAACTGGAATTCAAGGGTGAAGGCATTGACGAGAAAGGCTACGACAAAGCCACGGGCAAATGCCTGGTAGAGGTAAGCGAAGACTTTTACCGTCCGACCGATGTGGTGAACCTGTGGGGAGACCCGACTAAAGCAAAAGCCAAACTGGGCTGGAATCCCAACAGCACCAGCTTTGAAGAACTGGTACGCATTATGGTGGAAGCAGATATGGCCAAAGTAGCTGCCGACCATGCAGCTCAGCAGGTAAGAACCAATCTGGCAGAATATCTGGAGAAAGGCATTGTGAAGTAAACGGTAAATTACCTTTTTACATAGTATATATAAGTAAGAATGAAAATGGATAAAGATACTAAAATCTATGTAGCCGGTCACAGAGGACTGGTAGGATCGGCCATTTGGAACAACCTACAGGAAAGAGGATACCACAACCTGGTAGGACGCACACATAAGGAGCTGAATCTGCTGGATGGAGTAGCCGTCAAGAAATTCTTCGATGAAGAGCAACCCGAGGCTGTAGTGCTGGCAGCCGCTCATGTGGGAGGCATTATGGCCAATCTGCAATACAGAGCAGACTTTATCTATGAAAATCTGCAAATTCAGCAAAACGTCATAGGCGAAAGTTTCCGCCACGGAGTCAAGAAGCTGCTCTTTTTGGGAAGTACCTGTATCTACCCCAGAGAGGCACCGCAACCCATGAAAGAAGAATGCTTGCTGACATCGCCGTTGGAATACACCAACGAACCTTACGCCATAGCCAAAATTGCCGGACTGAAAATGTGTGAAAGCTTCAATCTGCAATATGGTACCAACTACATTGCCGTGATGCCCACCAACCTGTATGGTCCGAACGATAACTTCCATCTGGAAAACAGCCATGTTCTGCCAGCTATGATGAGAAAAGTGTATCTGGCCAAATGCCTGAACGAAGGAAACTGGGAAGCTGTAAGAAAAGACATTAACCTGCGCCCGGTAGAGGGAGTAGACGGCAGCCGGACAGAAGAAGAAATCAGACAGATTCTGGCCAAATACGGCATCACAGCCGAAGCTGTCACCCTGTGGGGAACCGGAAAACCCATGCGCGAATTCCTGTGGAGCGAAGAAATGGCCGACGCCAGTGTGCACGTACTGCTGAACGTGGACTTCAAGGACACTTACCGTGAAGGTGAAAAAGAGATTCGTAACTGCCACATCAACGTTGGAACTGGAAAAGAACTGAGTATCCGCGAAGTGGCCGAAAAGATTGTTGCCGAAATCGGATTCAAGGGTGAACTGAAGTGGGATGCCAGCAAGCCGGACGGCACAATGAGAAAGCTGACCGACGTAAGCAAGCTGCACGGACTGGGATGGCACCACAAGGTAGAAATAGACGAAGGAATACACCGTCTGTACGAATGGTACAAACAAGGAATCTGCATCAACCATCAGACTGTGTAAACCCCTAAGATACGTATACCGTACAAATGACGCACCGATGAGACTGCCACAGCATCATCGGTGTGTTTTTGTATTACCGCATTCCCTCTCTGTGTTCCTGGCAATAGATGTTCAGATGCAAAATGTAACAGAATCGTAATACTTGTTTCATGCGTCCGTAATAAAAATGCCTCACTTTTGCCTGCGAAAAGAAATAAAGTATAACTTTGTAACAGGAAGAGGACGTACCGTTACAGACGGGAAAAGTGCTTCCCAGTTGCAACTTAAAACCAGGAAACAATGAACAATTACCGAATCTTAGTAGTAGACGATGAAGAAGATTTGTGCGAAATCCTGAAGTTCAACCTTGAGAACGAAGGATACGAAGTGGATACTGCAAACTCGGCCGAAGAAGCCCTGCGAATGGACATCAGCAGTTACAACCTGCTACTGCTTGACGTAATGATGGGAGAGATATCGGGATTCAAAATGGCAAGTATGCTCAAAAAGGATAAAAAGACAGCACAAGTGCCCATAATCTTCATCACAGCTAAAGACACGGAAAACGATACTGTAACAGGATTCAATCTTGGAGCGGATGACTACATATCGAAACCATTCTCACTGCGTGAAGTAGCAGCACGGGTTAAAGCCGTACTGAGACGTACAGGACAGGGGGAAAGCGAACGGATGCCCGAGCAATTGGTCTATAAAACGCTGGTTCTTGACATTGTGAAGAAAAAAGTTTCCATTGATGGACAGGAAGCTCCGCTGACCAAAAAAGAATTCGAAATTCTGCTGCTGTTGCTGCAAAACAAAGGACGTGTCTTCTCGCGCGAAGATATTTTGGGACGTATCTGGAGCGAGGAAGTCTATGTGCTCGACCGTACCATAGACGTTAACATCACCCGCCTGCGCAAAAAAATCGGTATTTACGGAAAATGCATTGTAACTCGCTTGGGATATGGATACTGCTTTGAAGCCGAATAAAGATGAACGGCATTTTCTGTCATTCAGCCGGAAGTTATTTCTTTCGGTTATCTCGCTGTTTCTTGCATTCGCAGCTTGCTTCATCGCTTATCAGTACCAACGTGAAAAAAGCTACAAAATAGAATTGCTCAACACACAATTGCAGGATTATAACGAGCGTTTGTCGTTCGAACTGCGTATTGTTCCCGACAGTCTGTGGACCAGCACTTTGGACAATTATATCAATAGAGTAAACAATAACCTGCGTGTCACTCTTATCAGTCTGAACGGGAAAGTGATATACGACAGTTACAAAGGTAAACAGGAACCAGGCAATCACCTTGGACGCCCGGAAATACAACAAGCACTTCGGCAAGGAAAAGGATACGACTTACGCCGTATGTCAGAAACTACCGGAATGCCCTACTTCTATTCGGCAACTCTACAAGACAATTATATCATACGTTCGGCACTGCCATACAACTTGAATCTGATTCATAACCTGGCTGCCGACCCTCATTACATCTGGTTTACCGTTATCGTAACCTTACTGCTGATATTCATCTTTTACAAGTTTACAGCAAAACTTGGAAAAGCCATCACCAATCTTCGCGAATTTGCCAAACGGGCCGACCGCAATGAACCGATTGAAATGGATATACAGGCTGCATTCCCCCATAATGAGTTGGGAGAAATCTCGCAACACATCATCCAGATATACCGACGCCTGCGAGAGACAAAGGAGGCTCTTTACATCGAAAGAGAAAAACTGATCACACACTTACAGACATCGCGAGAGGGACTAGGTGTATTTACCAAAGACAAAAAGGAAATACTCGTCAACAACCTCTTCACACAATACGGGAACCTTATTTCGGACCAGAATCTGCAAACTACCGAAGAGATATTCTCTATCTGTGAGTTTCAGAAAATAACCGACTTTATCAACAAGTCGCAGAAACGTCCGGCTAATGCAACGGAAGAAAAGCGCATGTCGCTCAACATCAACAAAAACGGACGTATCTTTATCATCGAATGCATCATCTTCCAAGACCGTAGCTTCGAAATCTCGATTAACGACATAACCCAGGAAGAAGAGCAAATCAGACTAAAGAGGCAACTGACCCAAAATATAGCTCACGAACTGAAAACCCCGGTAAGCAGTATACAGGGCTATTTGGAAACCATCGTCAGCAACGACAGCATCCCACGCGAAAAGATACAGACTTTCCTGGAGCGCTGCTATGCCCAAAGCAACCGCCTGAGCCGACTGCTACGCGACATCTCCGTGCTGACACGTATGGACGAAGCAGCCAACATGATCGATATGGAAAAGGTAGACATCAGCCTGCTGGTTGGAAACATCGTCAACGAAGTAGCTTTGGAACTGGAAGAAAAGCATATTACAGTAGTCAACTCGCTGCAACCCAAAATACAGCTGAAAGGCAACTATTCACTACTCTACTCCATTTTCCGGAATCTGATGGACAACGCCATCGCCTACGCTGGTACCAACATATATATACACATCGGCTGTTTCCGCGAAGACGAGAACTTCTATTATTTCAGCTTTGCAGATACAGGGGTAGGCGTAGCTCCTGAACACCTGAACCGCCTGTTCGAACGCTTCTACCGGGTAGACAAAGGCCGTTCGCGCAAGCTGGGCGGAACCGGCCTCGGACTGGCCATTGTGAAAAACGCCGTTCTGATACACGGAGGAACCATCTCGGCCAAAAACAGGCAAGGAGGAGGACTGGAGTTTGTATTCACACTGGCCAAGGAAAAATAAAATATTACCTTCGTAACATGTATTAATTTGCCGGAGATTTCCCTTGTAAATCCCCGGCTTTTTCTTATCTTTGCGCTGCATTGGTTTGCAATCCTCTTTCGGGAAAGCAATTAAAAGGGAATCAGGTGAGAATCCTGAACAGTCCCGCTGCTGTAAGTTTCGTGAAGTGTGACAGGCACATACCTCTTAAGCCACTGGATACGTCCGGGAAGGCGTCTGCCACAGAAACAAGTCAGAAGACCTGCCATGCAACACACTTTATCATTGCTTTCGAGGAAAAAGCGTTGAGTTTGATGAACCGGACAACTATTTCCTGTCCAAATCATTTCAACTGATTCAAAGAAAGTAAAAAGGTAAATGAACTCTGCCAAGTTTATTGAGAATGTCCGGTCGAAGTGATTTCGCCCGGACATTTGTTTTTTTACAAAGGGAAACAAACTTCTTGCTTTATAGAAGAAAAATCACTATCTTCGACTCCTGAGCAATAAGTCATAGACTTATTCCGTTAACCAAATGTCAAACCCTCAAAAAAAGAAAAACTAATCAACTATGGAATTACCCTTTGCCGAATCCTGGAAAATAAAGATGGTAGAACCCATCCGCAAAAGCACCCGACAAGAACGTGAACAATGGCTGAAAGAAGCCCATTACAATGTATTCCAACTGAAATCTGAACAAGTCTACATTGACCTGATCACCGACTCGGGTACAGGCGCCATGAGCGACCGCCAATGGGCCGGAATGATGCTGGGCGATGAAAGTTACGCAGGTGCTTCATCGTTCTTTAAACTTAAAGATACCATTACCAGACTGACCGGATTCGAATACATCATCCCCACCCATCAGGGACGAGCCGCCGAAAACGTACTCTTCTCCTATCTGGTGCATGAAGGAGACATCGTGCCTGGCAACTCACACTTTGATACGACCAAAGGACACATTGAAGGACGCAAAGCTTTCGCACTGGACTGTACTGTCGACGAGGCTAAGCAAACACAGCTTGAGGTTCCTTTCAAGGGAAACGTCGATCCTGCCAAACTGGAGAAAGCCTTGCAGGAACACGCCGACCGGATTCCTTTCATCATCGTCACCATCACCAACAATACGGCAGGAGGACAACCCGTATCCATGCAGAACCTGCGTGAAGTACGTGCCATAGCTGACAAATACGGCAAACCCGTTCTGTTCGACTCGGCCCGTTTTGCCGAAAACGCCTATTTCATCAAGACACGCGAAAAGGGCTACCAGGACAAGACCATCAAACAAATTACCCGTGAGATGTTCAGCCTGGCCGACGGCATGACCATGAGTGCGAAAAAAGATGGCATTGTCAACATGGGTGGTTTCATCGCAACCAATCGGAAGGATTGGTACGAAGGCGCCAAAGGCTTCTGCGTACAGTTCGAAGGTTACCTGACCTATGGAGGCATGAACGGACGCGACATGAACGCACTGGCCATCGGCCTGGACGAAAATACCGAATTCGACAATCTGGAAACCCGCATCCGGCAAGTGCAATATCTGGCCTACAAACTGGACGAATACGGTATTCCCTACCAACGTCCAGCTGGCGGACATGCCATCTTCATCGATGCCCCCAAAGTGCTGACTCACGTTCCTAAAGAAGAATTTCCGGCCCAGACACTCACAGTAGAGTTATATCTGGAGGCTGGCATACGGGGATGCGAGATAGGTTATCTGCTGGCCGACCGTGATCCTGTGACGCGCGAAAACCGATTCACCGGCCTGGATCTCCTGCGCCTTGCCATACCACGCAGAGTGTACACAGACAACCACATGAACGTAGTAGCAGCTGCACTGAAGAATGTATACGACCGACGCGAAAGCGTGACACGAGGCGTACGCATTGCATGGGAAGCACCATTGATGCGGCATTTCACCGTGCAATTAGAAAGACTGTAAACAACTTATTGTTTGAAGTAAGTAAACGTATCAGCCAGAGTCTACTGGCTTTGAAGAATAAGACAAGCACTTGGGGAGGGACGGAATCAGTACACCGTCCACGTCAATACAAAATCAGGATGGAGCAGATAACGGATGAGAAACGTTCGTTGCTGCTCCGTCTTATATTCACAAGCACGAAACTCTCCCCTTTCTTGCGGAACAAACGGCAGTACCTGCAAATGATCGCGCAAATCGACTTCGGAACAGTCCATGCATTTAAACATCACTTCCTTAGCCGACCAGTGAAGCAGCAAGCTCCACGTGTCATCGCCCTGATAAGGAACCGGCTGTTCGTCGGCACGCATGAACTTCGACGAAATCCGATGCACGCGAGTAGCATATTGCTCAATATCGATACCTGCAGGTGTCGATGCCAGCAACAAAGCCACATAACCCCGTGTATGCGAAATACTGATGTGAAAGCTGCCGTCAGCCAGATAGGGCTTGCCGGAAGGTAAATAAGCAATCTCTTTGTCGGCTCCCAACAGAGTACGCAGCAGAAGCCGGACCGACAGCCATTCATGCCTACGCTGCACTGCATGGAAACGTTCGGACGCCTGACGGCAAAGATCCGTGTCGGCCAACTGACGGCACAATTCCTCGTACGATTCATCCATCCGCCATACTCCCAGCAGAAATCCGTCCTCCTTATGCTGTATAAAAAGACTCAAGACACCCCCTCCGTTTATGCATTACCTTCGGCCTCGTCCGTAGGGGGATTGACTGTGAACTTGACTTTCAGAATGCGTCGGTTATCCATTTCGAGCACTTCGAATTCATAACGCTCATAACTAACCTTTTCATGCAAAGCCGGGAACTCGCCTTTCAGCTCCAGCAACAGCCCGGCTACCGTATCGGCATCGCCGGCTACCTCGTCAAAAGCAGTATCGTCAATGTGAGTTACCTTATAGAAATCGGTCAGCTGTGTTTTGGCTTCGAATACCCATGTATGGTCATTCAATATCGTGTATGTACGTTCTTCGTCATCGTACTCATCACGTATTTCACCTACAATTTCCTCAATGATGTCTTCCATTGTCACAATGCCCGACGTACCTCCAAACTCGTCTACAACGATGGCAATGTGTATTTTATTAGCCTGGAAGTCACGCAGCAGATCATCAATCATCTTTGTCTCGGGCACAAAATAAGCCGGACGGATCAGCGACTGCCAACGGAAATTGTCACCTTTATTCAGATGCGGAAGCAAATCCTTGATATAGAGTACTCCCTTGATGTTATCACGCGTTTCGGCATATACAGGAATGCGAGAATATACATTCTCGACAATGCACTTCAGCACATCTTTAAATGGGGTACGTATTTCAAGGTCGACCACATCCAGACGGGAAGTCATAACTTCTTTCACCGTCTCGCCACCGAAACGGATAATGCCTTCGAGTATATTGCTTTCTTCTTTCAACTCAGCTTTGTCCGTCAGTTCCAACGCATGCGACAGTTCATTGACAGAAATGTTGTGGTTCTTACGGGTAACATGCCTGTTCAGAAACGCCGTGGAATGTACCAGAACAGAAGCCAGCGGATAGAAGAACGAACGGAACATCGTAATGCCCGGAGCTGCAAAACGGCAGAATGCCAAGGTCTTCTGAGCAGAATAAATCTTAGGCATAATCTCGCCAAACAGCAACAGCAAGAAAGTAAGTATGACTGTCAGCACCAGAAACTCGGCAACAGGCGAGTGAAATTCGAAGACAGTCATAAAGAAGAAGTTGCAAAGCATGATAATGGTCACATTCACAAAGTTGTTTGTAATCAAAATCGTAGCCAGCAACCGCTCGGTATCATCCAGCAATCGGCTGATTTTTTCATCGGAAGGGTTCTTCTTCTCGGCAATGGCACTCAAGTCTGCCGGAGAAAGCGAAAAGAAAGCTATTTCGGATGCAGATGCAAATCCGGAAACAAGCAGGAGCAGTCCTGCCAAAACAATGGCTATAATAGCCGAAACAGAAGGTGTATGTACGGAAATTCCGTTAAATACGTCTGCCAACTGGCATAAAAAAGCGTCTGGGTCCAAAGAATCGGGTTTTAGTTAAACAATTAGAACGGCAAATCATCCGCCTGGTTATTCTGAACAGAAGCTGTCGGAGATGAAGCTGGTTGCTGGGGCTGTTGTGGAGTTGGAGCCGCTGAGGTGTTTCGGGGCGAAAGCATCTCCATGTTGTCCACAAAAATCTCGGTCACATAGCGCTTGATGCCTGCCTGGTCATCATACGAACGGCTGCGGATTTTTCCTTCCACATAAAGCTTGTCGCCTTTATGTACATACTGGTCCACAATCTCGGCCAGACGGTTACGGAATACCAGATTATGCCACTCCGTACGGTCGGGTATCTGCGTACCATTCTGCAAGGTATATCCTTTCTCGGAAGTTGCAAAAGATACTTGCGCCACACATGCGCCACCGTCGTAGTATGTCACCTTCGGATCCTGTCCGACATTGCCCAACAATATTACCTTATTTACCGACATAGACTTCTATTTTATCAATTCGCCGCCAAAAGTAACAAGAATAATTACACAATGCAAGAATCGGCACCTACTTTTCACTCGTATTTTTCCAGGAACGCATGTATCAGCCTGGGCACTGCATATTGTCCAAGCTCTTCCTGGGACACCCGCCGATAAGCTGAAAACGAACGCGTTTCTTCCGGCAACACCACTTCATAGAAACTGGCATAGATCACACGGTGGGACAATACATGCTTCACCCCACGACGCAAACAACGCAACTGCGGCTTATCCTCTGCAGCAAACAAGTCACGGAATTGGGGCAACTGCACAAACTCAGCTTCCGGCATATCGCGTTCGGTCTCGACCAGCGGAAGTTCGAACAAATTCTTCCAGATGTCATTCCCGGTACGTTTATTTATATACGTGTACGCGCCTGCACGTACATATATATAATTGAAAAAACGATCGGTAGTCTTCGTCTTATGCTGTTTCACCGGCAATTGGTCCACCCTTCCCTGTGCCAGTGCTGCGCACGTATCGCACAAAGGACAATACATGCACAAAGGCGATTGCGGCGTACATTGTATGGCTCCGAAATCCATGATGGCCTGATTGTACTCCGCCGGTCGGGAGACTGGAAGCATCTCCTGTGCCAAAGCCGCAAACAGTTTCTTACCTTCGGTCGAATCAATCGGAACTTCAATGCCCCAATAACGCGACAAGACACGATAGACATTTCCGTCAACCACAGCATAAGGCATGCCATAAGCTATCGAACAGATGGCGGCAGCCGTATAATCCCCTACTCCCTTCAGAGCCCGTACTCCCTCGTACGTACTGGGGAATACTCCGTTCATGCTACGTGCCGCCTCGTGCAGATTGCGTGCACGCGAGTAATAGCCCAGCCCTTGCCAGTACTTCATGACTTCGTCTTCGGAGGCTTCGGCCAAAGCGTGTACGTCGGGAAAGCGCTGCACAAAGCGCAAAAAATAATCGTACCCCTGCGCCACCCTGGTCTGTTGCAAAATAATTTCCGAAACCCAGATCAGATAAGGGTCCTTTGTATTCCTCCATGGCAGTTCGCGAGCATTATCCGCGTACCACCCAAGCAATGTTTCGCTAAAAATATTCATGCCGCAAAAATAGTACATTTCCCGCCCGATAAAGCCTAATGCAGCGACTTTTTCAAAAAATAGTCCGAAATATATTTTTCAGAGACGCGGAAAAGCTATATATTTGCAGTCCAAAAAATTAAGAAACAGTAATAACCATATTTGTAGAAAAAATGACTAAAGCTGACATTGTAAACGAAATTGCAAAAAACACCGGAGTTGATAAGACCACCGTACTTACAACCGTTGAAGCATTCATGGAAGCAGTAAAGGCATCCTTGTCAAGAGAGGAAAATGTTTACCTCCGCGGGTTTGGTAGTTTTGTTGTAAAGAAGAGAGCACAGAAAACTGCCCGTAATATCTCTAAGAATACAACGATTATCATTCCGGAACACAATATTCCGGCGTTTAAGCCTGCAAAGACATTCACTCTTTCAGTGAAAAAATAATAAACAATAGTATTAACCCATAAAATTTTAGAAGCTATGCCAAGCGGAAAGAAGAAAAAAAGACATAAAATGTCTACGCACAAGCGTAAAAAAAGACTAAGAAAGAACAGACATAAAAGCAAAAAGTAAATCTTAGTCTGAAAGACAAGACAAAAGAACAAACTTGTGAAACAAAAGGTCTCGCGGGTTTGTTCTTTGTTTAAGTAATGTATTGTGCCAGCAACAAGCCGGCAAGAAAAAACGGAGCATATATACATCTCCCGACTTGTTTCCTGCCAGCTTGTCCACAATGAAACCCTGTATTATCAAACAAAAACAAAAGTAACGACTGTGACCAGCGAACTCGTTGTAGACGTACAGCCCAAAGAAGTCTCCATCGCCCTGCTCGAAGACAAGCAACTGGTGGAACTTCAGAGCGAAGGAAGAAACATTTCTTTCTCCGTGGGCAATATGTATTTGGGGCGTGTCAGGAAACTGATGCCCGGCCTGAATGCCTGCTTCGTGGACGTGGGTTACGAGAAAGACGCTTTTCTTCACTATCTGGACTTAGGTCCGCAATTCAACTCGTTAGAAAAATACGTAAAGCAAACTTTAAGCGACAAGAAGAAAATCAACCCTATCACCAAGGCAACCATACTCCCCGACCTTGAAAAAGACGGCACCATAGCCAATACCCTCAAGGTAGGACAGGAAGTTGTGGTTCAGATTGTCAAGGAGCCTATTTCGACCAAAGGCCCCCGACTGACGTCCGAACTGTCTTTTGCCGGAAGATACCTCGTACTGATACCTTTCAACGATAAGGTTTCCGTATCGCAAAAAATTAAATCGAGCGAAGAACGGGCCCGCCTTAAGCAACTGCTGATGAGCATCAAGCCGAAAAACTTCGGCGTTATCGTCCGCACCGTAGCCGAAGGCAAACGGGTAGCCGAACTCGACGGAGAACTTAAAGTATTGCTGAAACACTGGGAAGACGCCGTAGTAAAAATACAGAAAGCCACCAAATTCCCCACTCTGATTTACGAAGAAACCAGCCGCGCCGTAGGACTGTTGCGCGACTTGTTCAATCCATCGTTCGAGAACATCTATGTGAACAACGAAGCCGTGTTCCACGAAATCAAGGATTACGTAACTCTCATTGCCCCTGAACGGGCAGGAATCGTGAAACTGTATAAAGGCCCTCTCCCCATCTACGACAATTTTGGCATCACCAAGCAGATTAAATCCTCTTTTGGTAAGACCGTTTCATACAAAAGTGGTGCCTACCTGATTATTGAGCATACTGAGGCGCTTCACGTAGTAGACGTGAACAGCGGTAACCGCACCAAGAATGCCAACGGGCAGGAGGCCAACGCACTGGAAGTGAATCTGGGAGCTGCCGACGAACTGGCACGCCAACTGAGACTTCGCGATATGGGAGGCATCATCGTCGTGGACTTTATCGACATGAACGAAGCCGAGAACCGGCAGAAACTCTACGAGCGCATGTGCCAGAACATGCAAAAAGACAGGGCACGCCACAACATCCTGCCCCTGAGCAAATTCGGGCTGATGCAAATCACACGCCAGCGGGTACGCCCCGCCATGGACGTGAATACGACAGAAACCTGCCCCACATGCTTCGGGAAAGGCACCATCAAGTCGTCCATCCTCTTTACCGATGCCCTGGAAAGTAAAATAGACTATCTGGTAAACAAGCTGAAGATAAAGAAATTCTCGTTACACATCCACCCGTACATCGCCGCCTACGTCAACCAAGGGCTGATGTCCCTGAAACGGAAATGGCAGATGAAATACGGATTTGGCATTAAAATCATTCCCAACCAGAAACTCGCGTTTCTGCAATATATCTTCTACGACCCGCAAGGCGAAGAGATAGATATGAAAGAGGAAGTAGAAATCAAATGAAACAAGCGGCTATGTCTCTCCCCAAAAAGGACATAGCCGCTTTTCGGTCTTTATTAGAACAATTCCCCATTGACATTCGCTGACGTAATTTTATTCAGCTGACACATTTCTTCCAATGTTGCCCCGTTTCGTGCCAAAGCATAGAAAAATGATTCCGGTAGAAGAACGTACTCCCACTCCTTATCCATTCGGTCTGTAGCATTCAACGTATTTATCTTCCTACACCACTCCACCGCAGCTTTCTGTTTCTGCCTGACATTGGCATCGGCCATACGATCATCTGCTTTCGTCTCTATAATATAAAGATGTGTAGCGGTACGCACGATGAAATCGGGATGATAAGAAGCCAACAAACCATCCTTGCGTAAGTAAAACAACGACGCGAAAGCATGCTGATTTTCATTGATCTTCAGGAAACACTCCACTTCTCCGTCTCTATCCAGAAATTCAGAAAAGGCCTTTTCAAAACCACCCCGGTTGCTGGGATAACCCACTTTCTCATAAATCACTTTTTGCAACGCCATACTATAACTCTCGCGGATACGCAAAAACTGCACGGACGAAAACCAGACTTTTTCGACCACCGCCTCGCTGACCATCACGTTTTCCTGCATCCTATGAATGGCAACGCTCATTTCGCGGATGATATGCGAAGTCACAACTCCATTTTTCGCCAACAAAATTTTCCAATCGTTACCTTCGAAGGGGTTGAACGGCTGACCGAACAAGCTTGTACGGATATAGTCATCCAAAACACGGATAATGGACGGCTGATTGATTTGCAGAGTAGGAAATGGACGGGTCGAGCGTATTCCCACCCTATCCATACGAGTTGTCACAACACGCAACAACTTCTGCAAATATTCATTATAACTCGTTGCTGTAAACAAGTCGGCTTTCACTTCATACTTGCCGAAACGTGTTTCTGTCATAACAGTTTCCGACACAAAAGCCTCACTGGTAGTAGCCAGAAAACTACGCAAATGCTCCAACGTAAAATCAGTATATGGATAAAGAGAAGCTGTATCTATCTGAGTCGGAGTAATTTCTTCCTCGGCATCACGCATCACTATCGGCCAAAAGAGATCGTATTCTTTGTAGTTTTCTTTCAGATTCACCTTTATAAAATCGCCAACTGAACTACCACAGGAAAGCATCTCACCTTCATCCATGCCGGCCAGCCCCTCGTCCATCAACTCACGATAAAATGCACAGAAAGCCGGATGCTCAATGATGGAAAGCATGTCGATATACGACGTCGGTTGCAATTTCTTTACCAACACCCTCCGCCGATCTTCTTCTTTCTTTTCCCAATAAACAGGTTCCCGCCACATCAGCCGGAGTCCGCGCCCTACCGTCTGCTCCAACAAAATGGAAGCCTGCGACGAACGGAGCGGAACTATGACACAGATATTGTTAACATCGAATCCCTCACGAAGCATCAGCACCGACACGATAATTTTGGGCGAGGCATAACGGTCTACATTGAACAACCGCTCTTTCACACGTGACCATTCACTATCTTTCATGTCTCCTTTCTGGTTGCTGTCGATGCGCAACACATCTTCTGCCGACAGCCCTTCTTCATATAGAAACTGTTCAACAAAAGGTGTTACCGATGTATCTTCGCACACAACCAGCATTTTAGGATGCTTGTCGGCATCCAGTTTCACAAAATCCTTCTCAAGGATGCGAAGCTTGGCCAAGCCGGCACGAAGCATCAGACGTTGTCCTTCACTCAGCGAAACCACCTTATTACGCTCGTCACGTACAGCTTTGTAGTCAAGTCCCTCCAACTCGGTCAGTTCCTGACGCCGGTCCAACAACAGTGTTTTCACCAACCCCAGCTTCATAGCCTCAGCCAAAGGAAAATCGGTCACGATGTGAGGAAAGTAATGCTTCACCTTCCTGCTACCGCTTCCACTGGTATCGTAAGGAGTTGCCGAGAAGTCAATTTGGAAAAAGGTTCCTTCCTTGTCATGGGCAATATAATCCAACCCTTTCTGCCATTCTACCTCCTGTATCTCGCCGCCCACCTTATTTTCGTGAATGTGGTGCGCCTCGTCATTGATGACTAGCAGACCGGGCAAAGAAGCCAAATAGTCCATCTCTTCTCCCCGCAAGAATTTACGGTCGAGTGTGTCGAGCGAATTGCCCGCACTAACTCCCGGCCGCAAAGGCAACAGGCTCTGAACAATTGCTGCCGGAGATGCCTCATCACATTCTTCCGCTTCCTCCTCCTGCGAAAGGAACAGGTGCCAATTAGTCAAGGCAACCAGGCCGTCGGCTGTTGTCTTCCGCCCGATCCCTTCTTCTTTGCTCACCACATTGTTGCGCAAGAAGCTGAATACCTCATCCCGATAGGCAGAAGGAAGAAACAAATCGCTGTTGCGATACAAATCGTTGGTTTCAAAATCGCGTGTACCGGTTTCCGGATCCAGACGCCCCATGTAGGCATCGAGCAGACGGTCGTACACCACCAGACCGGGAGCCACTATCAAAAAATTGCGGGTATATCGCCCGAGAGGGTCGCTTTCGTGCCGGGCATTGAGCAGCTGCCAAAGCAGAAGGGCGTGCATCACCCAGGTTTTGCCCGTACCGGTAGCCATCTTTACAGCATACTTGGGCAGGTCATATTTGTCAGCTGCCAGTAGATGCAGGTCAGCCTGAGCCAACAAATCAGGAGCCACTTTCTGATAGATGTCTGTCACTGAATCGATTTTCAAGACCTCATGCAAATAGATGATATTCAGAATAGCCTGCCGCTGGCCTGAATGGAAATTGTAGAGCCGCTCGCTGACATAAGGTTCCATAAACCAATATTTCAGTAAGTCTGCCGTAACAGGCGATACTGCCTGCAACATCTCGCCGCTTTCGAAAGCCCGGATCACCCGTTCCGAGAGTCGTGCTGCCAAATCAAGAGAAATATCTGTTTTCATGTTGATTCGCTTTTCCTGATTTATAAAGTTTCGGTTACCATGCTTTCGAAGCCAAAGACGTCAACGGCCTTGACGCAAACTGTCCTCTGCCCTTTTTTATGCGGCACACGAAGTATGGTCCGATAAACACAATGCAAAGGATCATCGTCGTTAGCTGTATTTTCACGATAATCCTGCCAAAGGCTCCGGAAGGTTATACCGTCGTAATCGGGGTCAATGCTCCAGTATTCTATCAGGGCCAGAGGGTCGAGACGGATTACCTGCTGCAGCTTTACCTTGTCTTTCTCGTCCAACGGGATGTTATCGGGCGAAAGCAGGATGTAGTTGTCAAGAGTTACATGCAATTCGTCCAATTCCTCCGAAAAAGAACGTATCTGTATAGGCTTGCAAACCAGGTATTGCAATGTACTGAACCGCACGGAACCTTCGCGCACCAGTTTTTCATAACCTTTCTTCGAGAGCTTATCGAGCAAGTCGGGTGGAATGACAAGCACATCCACCTCATTCTTGTACTGTACGATGGCACGGCTTACATCAAAAGCAAAGTTCCACCCCAATACGACTGCCTTACGCCAACCGCCACCCAGCAGGGTATTCCGGGCTTCGTAAGCCCGACGGACAGTAGCCATACCGGTAAGTTTGTTCGGGCTGTCAACCAGCACCAGTGCACGTTCGGCCTTTACATGTCCCCAATTCCGGTCGTTCAGTTGTTCTTCCGTAAAAGGGATGGCACCATAAAGCTGCATGACAATACGACTTAAGTCACCGATCCGTCTGTAAAGTCTGTTGGAACCGAATACTTCCTTCTGATAATCTCCGATAGACTGATAAAGAAATGGCTTAACCTTTTGGTCGATAAATCGTTTGCGCATGACAAGCGTAGCAGGTTTACCAATATCAGTCGTTATCCAGCGGCGTCCCAAACGTTCTGCCACCGCGGCCGCAGTACCGCTACCGCCAAAGAAATCACAAACGAGGTCACCTTCATTGGAAGATGCTTTGATGATACGTTCAAGAAGGGCTTCGGGCTTTTGAGTAGCGTAACCGGTTCTTTGAGGATCCTTTTGTTGAATATGGCTAATATCAAACCATACATCAGGCAACAAAACAGGCTCATCGTCGTAATAACGATAAATGCGCCCATTCGATTTTATGGTACGATAAATGCGCCCATTTACATCTATCTCCTTTTTAAGATTATTCCATTTTTCAATCACATGCCCACAAGCTTGACATTTGTTTCTTGGATAATTTGCCTCATTCAAATTAAAGTGAGAATTATTCCCTTTCGAATAGAAAAATATTATATCATGTTTCCTCGCAAAACATTTTTGTGGAATTCCCCCACTTTGATAATGCCATACTATTTCATTAACTAAATTTTCCTTCCCGAAGATGTCATCCATCAACACCTTCACATAATGCCCTACATGCCAATCAATATGCACATAGATACTCCCCTTATCGGAAAGCAATTCGCGCATCAAAACCAACCGTGGGTAAAGCATCTTCAAATAAGACACCGTTCCATCCTTCCAAGTATCTGCATAAGCAAACTGTTCGATTGTAGTAGGCTTCTGTTCTATATCCACCCCCGGCAGATTGATTCTAGTCCGATAATCGGCTTTGCTATCAAACGGCGGGTCTATGTATATCAGATCTACTTTGCCGCGCATCGACGGTAGTCCCGTGGCCTCGTCGCCGGCAATAAGCGCCTGCATGGCCAGCAGGTTATCACCATAAATTAATCGGTTAATCCACTCTTTTCCAAAATTCAGTTGTGCCGTTTGTCCCTTCCACAGACCGCTGACGTCTTTGGAAGGCAGCACCAGTTCGTTGGTCTGCAGCCCGATGTGCGTGCCGCTACCAATCCGCTCCAATACCCGTTGTGCTTCTCTTCGGCCTTCCTCAACGATTTTGGGCAATTCAAAAATCAAGGACTTTGGCATACGCTCTCCTCTGTTTTTAATGCGTTGTGCCATCGCCCTAATCCCTACGAACACACTGCGTGGGCTAATTCTTGCCCCTAAAGTGCGGTCGTAGGAAACCGATGCAAACAGACAAGAACGCCCACGCATATACGCGAGCATTCGCACATCTGCTCTCGGTTTGCATTATGAAATTTCCTACGTTTCACTTTAACTAAGAACAAACAGCAAACGCTGATTAATAATTCAATAAAACTATCAGGAGACTGTCACCACCGTGACCAGTTTCCTTGCTTGCAAATATAAGAGTATTTTGCTTTTCTACATCAAAAAAAGAACAATAAATACAGAAAAAGATATCCTCTCCGTTTCCTCCCGTGGAAACGGCCGTAACCATTAAAGGGAACGGGAATTCCCTCAGCAGGAAACGCGCGTTCCCTAATGAGGAAACGGCAGTTTCCTCTTATAGAAACAGGAGGAAACTGCCGTTATCTGATTTACAAAGACTTAACCTGAATATAAAATCGACCGTTATCGGGCTAAACGGATAAGCATCTACGCCCAACGGTGTTCGAAGACATAATCGTCGAAATACTCGTCAAGCTCCACACCCAGCGAACGGGCTATATGTACAATCTGCTGTTGCTCCGACGGAGACAGCAGACGTTCTCCGCGGCGAGTCAGGTAATAGTTTTTCCGTCCCAGGCAACTGATGGCACGGTTGCGGAAAGTTCCTGCCACGCCCAATGTCAACGCCTTCACCGTACGCATAAAGCCACGGGCATAGCGCACGGGCTCGTCGGGCAAAAAGTACTTGCACGCTGCTTCGCCCTCGACCGTCCGGCAAGGGTTCAGCATCCGGAAAGACTCCAACCGCGACGGCAGGTGACAATAGGCCAAATGGCGCAAACACGTCGCCGACTTGGCACAGTGCGAAGCGCCGCAATGCAGAAAGCCATGAGGCACTTTGGTATAGTCGAAAGAATCGTCGCTCATAATCTTTCTTTTTTTATAAGGCCATGCGATAGATTTCTTCCGTATCGGCCGAAGTCAGCTTCACATAACTACCTACAGTGAGGCCTTTGTTGCGGTGCAGATTGGCCACCAGCGTATCAATGTCGGGCTGTTCGATGCCCAGCTCCTTGAAGCTGACGGGCAGTCCGATGTAGCGGAAGAAGAACTTCAGCTGCGACACGCCGCTCAACGCCATCTCCAGCAAATCGTCCGACTGGGGCACACCAAATACGCGGTGGGCAAACTGAGCCACCTTCTTCGGGTTGCGTTCGGCCACAAAAGCCATCCAGGCAGGTACGATCACTGCCAGACCGGCACCGTGAGTGACGTCGTAAAGGGCACTGACTTCGTGCTCCAGGAAGTGCGAAGCCCAGTCTTCCTCGCGTCCCACTCCGCACGTACCGTTATGGGCAATGGTGCCACACCACATGATGTTGGCGCGCGCATCGTAATCGTTCGGATTGGCTTTCAGCCGATAAGCTTCCTTGATGATGGCCACCAGGGTGCCTTCGCACAGGCGGTCGCTCACCTCAACACCTTCGGTATTGGTGAAGTAACGCTCCATGATGTGCACCATCATGTCGGCAATGCCACTGGCTGTCTGATAAGCAGGCAGCGTATAGGTCAGCTCGGGATTCATAACGGCAAACACCGGACGAAGCACTTCGGGGGCACGTATACCCAGCTTCTGCAGGGTAACCGAATGGGTGATGACCGCATTGCCCGAGCCTTCGCTTCCGGCAGCAGGAATGGTGAGGACCACGCCCACCTTCAAAGCCTTGGTGATGCTGGCCTTGCCGATGTAGAAATCCCAAAAGTCACCCTCGTAAAGCGCACCTACTGCAATGGACTTGGCTGTATCAATCACCGAACCGCCGCCTACGGCAAGCAGCATGTCCACTCCCTGTTCGCGACAAAGGCGGATGCCTTCGTACACTTTGGGTTCGGTAGGATTGGGCTGCACGCCTCCCAGTTCGCAATAGGCTACACCGGCTGCCTGCAACGACTCTTCAACACGGGCAAGCAAGCCGCTACGTTGCACCGAGCCGCCGCCATAGACTATCATCACACGGGTGCCACCGTACTTGCGCACCAGACTACCTGTCTGCGCTTCCGTATCCTTGCCAAACACAAATTCGGTAGGACTATAAAAAACAAAATTGTTCATAGCTGAAATAATATGGTATTAGTTTTAGTAAAAGAAAGCATGCAACTTACTTATAGAATACAAAATAAACGGCCAGCACCAGGCAGATGAATGCCACAAAGTGATTCCAGTGTAAAGCCTCGCCCTTGAACAGCACCGTGGTAAAGACCGTGAACACGATGAGCGTAATGGCTTCCTGAATGACCTTGAGCTGCATCAACGAAAAAGGTCCGCCGTTGCCTACAAAGCCGATACGGTTGGCCGGCACCTGACACGAGTATTCGGCCAGTGCAATGCCCCACGAAAACAGAATCACCGCATAGAGCGGCCAGTTGGAGATGATTTTCGTCTCCTGCAACTTCAGGTGCCCGTACCAGGCAAAGGTCATGAAGATGTTAGACACGACCAGAAGTAGAATAGTGTAAAATCCTTTCATGTTGTTTTCCTTATTTTATTTCGATTTTTCTTTGATTTCTGCATTGGGTATGGGAAAGCCTCATCAAGGCATCGGCTGCTCCTTGCGGGGCAGAAGCTCGTCCTGAACATTGGACATACTCCCCCAAAGACTGTAGCGTGCTTCGGGGTTCATTGCTTCCAATTGCTTCAGCACGTCTTTCATCGAGCTGCGGTGGGAGTCATGCTCGTAAGGACAATTCTTCACCTGCTTTCTGAAACCGCGCGCAGAGGCCAGTTCTTCCAGGTCGGACTCGTGAACCAGACACATCGGACGGATGATGGTCATATCGAACTTCTTCATCACCAACCGGGGCGGCATCGTACCGAACGCCCCTTGAAAGGTGATATTCATCAGCAGCGTTTCCAGAATGTCATCCATGTGATGCCCCAGGGCAATCTTGTTGCATCCCTGCTCCTTGGCCACGGTGAAGAGCGCCTTGCGCCTGTTCCACGAACAAAGAAAACAGGGCGACTTGCGGGCATCGGTCGAAGCGTCAAACTCTGTTTCATATATCACCAGAGGCACGCCCCACGACTCGGCATAGCGGCGCAGGTAGTCGGTATCGCTTTCGTAAGCAATGTTTTTCATCACCACGTGGGCAGCCACAACCGAAAACCTTGGCTTGTAGATGCGTGCACGGCGCGCCAGCAGCTCGACCAGTGCCAACGAATCTTTCCCGCCCGAGAGACCGATGAGAATCTTGTCTCCCTCTTCAATCAGCCCGTATTCCACCACTCCTTTGGCAAACCGTTTCTCGATGCGGCGGAGCATTTTTTCTTCTTCTGTATACTTTGCCATAACCTGTGAAAATCGGGCACAAAAATAACGCAAAAGAATGATTTAAAGAAGAATTAACATAATAGAATCAGCGAAAAGGGCTTTATTCGCGATTAATTTGTATTTTTGAACTTTTGATAGCATAAAGAATACAATAAAAATATGAAAAAGAAATATATCCTGTTGCTTTTCTCCTGCCTGCTGGGCACCGGTGCCTACGCACAGACACTGGCCAAGGCCAAAGAATTGTACGAGAAAGGCGAATACGAACAGGCCAAACCGGCATTCCAACGCCTTGTCAAGTCGAACCCCTCGAACGGTAACTACAATCTGTGGTACGGCGTGTGCTGCCTGAAGACCGGCGAGGCTGAAAAGGCTGTGAAGCCTCTGGAGATGGCTGTGAAGCGGCGCACCCCCAGCGGCCAGCTCTATCTGGGGCAAGCCTACCATCAGGTGTACCGTTTCGAAGAGGCCGTCGAAGTGTACGAAGAATACATTGCCGAACTGCAGAAGCGCAAACGCTCGACCGTTCAGGCCGAAAGCCTGCTTCAACAAAGCAGAATCGGATTACGCCAGCTAAGGGGTGTAGAAGAAGTGTGCATCGTCGACAGCTTCGTCGTAGACAAGAAAGACTTCCTGAAAGCCTATAAAATAGGTTCGGAAGCCGGCAAGCTGTTCATGTACAACGAATATTTCAAAGACCGGCAGCCCAGCGAAACAACGGTTTACGAAACCGAACTCGGCACCAAAATCTACTATTCCGAATACCAGCCGGCCAACAGTACCCTGAATATTCTGGCCAGCAACAAACGTCAGGACGGATGGAGCAAAGGCACTCCCCTGCCCGGCTCTATCAACGGAGAGGTAAATGCCAACTATCCCTACGTCATGTCCGACGGAGTTACCATTTACTATGCAGCCGACGGCCCTGAGTCAATAGGCGGATACGACATCTTCGTCACCCGTTACAACACTCAGAACGGAACCTATCTGAATCCGCAAAACGTCGGTATGCCTTTCAACTCGCCTTATAACGACTACATGTACGTTGTCGACGAATACAACAATCTGGGATGGTTTGCTTCCGACCGCCACCAGCCCGAAGGCAAGGTATGCGTCTATGTCTTCATCCCCAACACCTCCAAACAGGTGTACAGCTACGAAAACATGGAACACGAAAAGCTCCTCGCCCTGGCACGCCTGAGCTCTATCAAACAGACCTGGGCAGACAACGACCTCGTCACCGAAGCCCTGCAACGGCTCAAAGATGTTTCTACCGAGAAGAAGGAAGTAAAACAGAAGCACGATTTCGAATTCATCATCGACGACCAGACTGTATACTATAAGATGGCCGACTTCCGTTCGCCACAGGCTAAAAAGACATTCCAGAAATACCGTCAGCTGGAGAACAGCTATGCCCAGCAGAGCAATAAACTGGACGATCTGCGTAAACGCTACGCGTCGGCTCCACAAGCTGAAAGAGGAAAAATGGCTCCGGGCATGCTCGATCTGGAAAAGCGTATCGAACAGCTTGCCAATGAAATAGACCAGACGGCCATCTTGGTACGCCAGCAGGAGAAAGGAATCAAATAACAAAAACTATATTACGAAAAACACTATGGACATACTTATCATTGCCGTACTTATTGTCGCCGCGATTATCCTTTTTCTGGTGGAACTGTTTGTCGTACCCGGCATCAGTATCGCAGGCATTCTGGCAGGAGGCTGCATCGTCTTTGCCAACTACTACGCCTTTGCCCACATGGGAACGATGGCCGGCTTCATCACCCTGGTTATTTCAGCACTGGGATGTATAGGGTCGCTGATACTGTTCATGCGATCGAAAACCCTCGACAAGCTGGCCTTGAAGGAAGACATCTCGTCGAAAATCGACCGTACGGCCGAAGCGAAAGTCAAGGTAGGCGATACGGGCATTTGCACCACCCGTCTGGCCCTGATCGGATATGCCGAAATAGGAGGCGACATCGTCGAAGTAAAGTCGGCCGACGGTCTGCTGGACGAGAAGACTCCCATCGTAGTGACCCGCATCACCGACGGCGTCATACTGGTGGAAAAACAAAAATGAAATTACAAAAGATTCAAAAACTTAAAAACTCAATAACTTAAAACCTAAAGCAATGGACACAAGCTCTCTGTATCTGACTGCTTTCCTCGTGGTAGGAGGCATCATCTTTCTGGTACTTTTCTTCCATTACGTACCCTTCTTCCTCTGGCTTTCGGCCAAGGTGTCAGGAGTGAACATTTCGTTAGTGCAACTCTTCCTGATGCGCATCCGTAACGTACCGCCTTATGTCATCGTGCCCGGACTGATCGAGGCCCACAAAGCCGGACTGAACAACATTACCCGCGACGGACTCGAAGCCCACTACCTGGCAGGCGGACACGTAGAAAAAGTTGTTCACGCACTGGTATCGGCAGCCAAAGCCAACATCGACCTGCCCTTCCAGATGGCTACTGCCATCGACCTGGCCGGACGTGACGTATTCGAAGCTGTACAGATGTCCGTAAATCCCAAGGTGATCGACACTCCGCCTGTCACCGCCGTAGCCAAGGACGGTATCCAGCTCATCGCCAAGGCACGCGTCACCGTTCGTGCCAACATCCGCCAGCTGGTAGGTGGTGCCGGCGAAGACACCGTACTGGCCCGTGTAGGCGAAGGTATCGTATCGTCCATCGGTTCGAGCGAAAGCCACAAGTCGGTGCTCGAAAACCCCGACTCCATCTCTAAACTCGTACTCCGCAAAGGACTGGATGCAGGCACCGCTTTCGAGATTCTCTCCATCGACATCGCCGATATCGACATAGGTAAGAACATCGGTGCCGCCCTTCAGATGGATCAGGCCAACGCCGACAAGAACATCGCCCAAGCCAAGGCCGAAGAGCGCCGTGCCATGGCCGTAGCCAGCGAACAGGAAATGAAAGCCAAGGCTCAGGAAGCCCGCGCCAAGGTGATAGAAGCTGAAGCCGAAGTGCCTAAAGCCATGGCCGAAGCTTTCCGAAACGGCAATCTGGGTATCATGGATTACTACCGCATGAAAAATATTCAGGCTGATACCGACATGCGCGAAACCATCGCCCGTCCCACTGCTGGCGGAAGCAGTCAGCCAATGAATAAATAAGGCGAAATGACAAGTCATAAGTTGTAAGTTCATCCCCCTTTCTTCACCAACAAATTACTAAAATCTGAACTTATAGCTTATGGCTCGTCATCCAAGACTCAAAAACTCATAATCTAAAAACTAACAGCTCGGAGCTTATAACTCGCAGCTAAAAAACACCTACGCTTATGAAAAAGTATTTTCCTTCTTCCGAACTGATTATCAACGAAGACGGTTCCGTTTTCCACTTGCATGTAAAGCCTGAATGGCTGGCAGACAAAGTAATCCTTGTAGGCGACCCTGGCCGCGTAGCCCTCGTTGCTTCGCATTTTGAAAATAAAGAGTGCGAAGTTGAGAGCCGTGAATTCCGTACTATTACCGGCAGTTATCAGGGCAAGCGTATCACTGTAGTGTCTACCGGTATCGGATGCGACAATGTAGACATCGTAATGAACGAACTTGACGCACTGGCTAATATCAATTTCCAAACGCGCGAGGAGAACGACCACTTCCGCCAGCTTGAAATCGTACGTATCGGCACATGCGGCGGTCTGCAACCCTATACTCCCGTAGGTACTTTCATCTGTTCTGCAATCTCTGTCGGCTTCGATGGCCTGCTCAATTTCTATGCCGGACGTAATGCCGTATGCGACCTGCCCATGGAACGCGCCTTGCTGAACCACCTGGGATGGAGCGGCAACCTTTGCGCACCTGCTCCATACGTTATCCATGCTGACGAGGAACTGGTAGAACGCATTGCCCGTCAGGACATGGTACGCGGGGTAACGGTGGCATGCGGCGGATTTTTCGGTCCGCAAGGACGCCAACTCCGTATTCCTTTGGCCGACCCGCATCAGAACGAGAAAATTGAATGTTTCGAATATCAGGGACACCGCATCACCAACTTCGAAATGGAAAGTTCAGCCCTGGCTGGACTGAGCCGCCTGATGGGGCACAAGGCTACTACCGTATGTATGGTTATAGCCAACCGACTGATCAAGGAAGCCAATACGGGCTACAAAAATCAGATAGACGACCTGATCAAAACAGTATTAGACCGCATCTAACAGTTTCCTTAAAACAGATCAAATGGAAGCAAGTTTCAAAACGAATGAAAATATGAGTAAAGAGGAACGCTATCAGGCGTTCCTCACCCAATATGCGCCGCTGATTGAAGGCGAGACCAATGCTGTAAGCATACTGGCCAACACATCAGCAGCCTTAAAAGAAGCTTTCGGTTTCTTTTGGGTAGGATTTTATATGGTAAATGACAACGAACTGCATTTAGGTCCCTTTCAGGGAAGCGTAGCCTGTTACCGCATCAGGAAAGGACGCGGGGTATGCGGCACCGCATGGGCCGAAGCAAAGACTCAGGTCGTGGCTGATGTCGACCTTTTCCCCGGACACATCGCATGCAGTTCGCTCTCACGATCTGAAATAGTAGTGCCCATCATCGCCAACGGCGAAGTAAAAGGTGTGCTTGATATCGACAGCGACCAGCTGAACACTTTCGACGAAACCGACCGAAAATATCTGGAGCAAACAGTACTCATTCTTACCCAAGTCCTCTATCCGCAATCATAATTCTCCAAACTACATTTCGCGATGTAATCCGAATGACGTATCTTTGCAAGCCATAAAAAGAACAGATTTTTCAGAGAGATAAACAACGTGAACATACAACTATCCAACGATACCATCTGTGCCATAGCCACTGCCCAAGGCGGTGCTATCGGCATCATCCGTGTGTCCGGGCCACAAGCCATCAGCATCACCAATAAGATCTTCACACCTGCCACAGGGAAGTCCCTGAGCGAACGTCCTGCTTATACATTGGCTTTCGGCCAGATCCGCACGAATACAGGCGAAATTATAGACGAAGTACTAATCAGCCTATTCCGTGCTCCCCATTCGTATACAGGAGAAGATTCCGTAGAGATTTCATGCCACGGTTCGTCATATATTCTTCAGCAGGTAATGCAACTCCTCCTTAAAAACGGATGCCGTGCTGCAGGCCCGGGAGAATACACCCAACGGGCTTTCCTGAACGGTAAAATGGATCTGAGTCAGGCAGAAGCTGTAGCCGACCTTATCGCTTCGACCTCGGCTGCCACCCACCGCATGGCTATGAACCAGATGCGGGGAGGATTCAGCCACGAACTCTCCCTGTTACGTGATAAGCTTCTGCACCTCACCTCTCTTATGGAACTGGAACTGGACTTCAGCGACCACGAAGAGTTGGAGTTTGCCGACCGTTCGGAACTGCAAGCCATCGCCTCCCAAATAGAAACGGTTATCAGCCGCCTGGCCGACTCGTTCAGTGTAGGCAATGCGTTGAAAAATGGTATCCCTGTAGCTATTGTAGGCGAAACCAATGCCGGCAAGTCTACCTTGCTGAATGCCTTGCTAAACGAAGAACGTGCCATCGTTAGTGACATCCACGGTACCACGCGCGATGTTATCGAAGATACCCTGAACCTGGGCGGTATCACTTTCCGCTTTATCGACACGGCCGGTATACGCGACACCCACGACACCATTGAAAGCCTAGGTATCGAACGTACCTTCCAAAAGCTGGAGCAGGCCGATATCGTCCTGTGGGTGATCGATGCTACCTGTGCCCACGAACAATACCAGCAACTAGCCGAAAAGATACTGCCCCGATGCGAAGGTAAACACCTTGTGTTAGTGATAAACAAAGCCGATCTCGCACCTCAGGCTTCCTCCATCACCTTCGACAGATTGCCCCAAGATACCCACATCCTTACCCTTGCTGCTAAACAGAAAGAGGGCCTTGACGCCCTCCAGCAGTTACTCATCGGTTTTGCCGCCCTACCCGACCTCTCGCAAACCGACGTCGTTGTAAGCAACATCCGACACTACGAAGCCCTGACCCACGCCCTCGCAGCCATCCACCGCGTACAAGACGGACTCTCCATCGGCCTCTCCGGTGACTTCGTCAGTCAGGATCTACGCGAATGCCTATACCACCTTGGCGAAATTGTGGGAGGAACTATTGAGACGGATGAGGTGCTGGGGAATATATTTAGAAATTTCTGCATCGGCAAGTAACTATATGATTATCAATGAATTAAATTGATTATAATCGATTAATATGGCGCTCTTTACAGGGCGCCTTTTTTGTTGCTCTACTGTCAATATTAGTCATTTATAAGCTTTGTACATCATCTTTTTGTACCGTTTTTGTACCACGAAGCAAAATTCCGGCATTTTACGCTGGACAGATTGTGGAGTGAGTTTACGCCATTTTACAGAATTTTACGGGATTATACAGATTATTGGGTGAAATAAAGCGAAATAAAATGAAAAGTAGAATTGAAATTAAAAGAATTTGTGCCTGGTGCGGTAAAGAATTTATTGCCTACAAAACGACGACAAATTGTTGTTCCCATAAGTGTGGAAACGCATTATATAAGAAACGTAAGCGTGATGCAGCAATAATTGCCAATAATAATTTAACTGAAAAAATTGTTACAGAAAAACCTATTGAGAAGATTAAAGACAAACCTTTTCTGACTATTACAGAAACTGCAATTTACCTTGGAGTAACAAGACCAACAATATATGGTTACCTTAAACGAGGCGATCTAAAAGCAACACGTATAGGAACTAAATTTCTTTTAAGCAAAGATGACATAAACAATATGTTTAACCATCCTGCAGATTTTAAGTTGCCACCTAAGGAAAAACAAGCAATCACAGAATTTTATACTACAGCTGAAATTATAGAAAAATTCAATGTTAGCGAATCATGGATATTTGTGATGGCTAGGAAAAATAAAATTCCCAAAACGTTCAATCGTGGTAAGACTTACTGGAGTAAAAAGCATGTTGATGCTTATTTTTCCTCGAAGGCTCCAGATGCAGACATTACAGAATGGTATAGTGTGCAAGAAGTACAGGACAAATTTCAAATGAGTCTTAATGCTATATACTCTTTTGTTTATAAAAATGCCATTCCGAAAAAGAAGGTTGGTATTACTGTATACTATTCAAAAAAGCACTTCGATATAGCAAAGGGAATACGTCAGGCTGAAGAACCCAAATACTATACAGTTCGAGAGGCTATGGAAAAATTCAAAATAACAAGAGACCAGTTATACCATTATACCAAGTATCATCAAATTCCCAAGATTAAAAAGGGAAAATATACTCTTATATCCAAACCTGAGCTCGATAATTTGTTCGAAGATCCTATCATTGAATAATCCCGGTATAAGTTATTTCCCGGTGTGAGTATTCACCAAGAAAACACCAGTTTAATTTGTACCGATAATAATAATTTATCAACCAAAAACATTAATCTTATGGCACTTACATGTACTAACGTAACATTGAGACAAAGAGTTATCAGTAACAGCAGAATTTCTCTCTACCTGGACTATTATCCGGCTATTCGCAATCCGTACACAATGAAAATGAGTCGCAGGGAATATCTTGGCATTTATATCTATGCCCGTCCTAAAAATGAGATTGAACGTGATTTCAACAATGAGATGCTGAGTAAGGCTGAAGCCATTCGTTGTATCAGAGTACAGGCAATCGTCAATGAGGAGTTTGGATTTCTTGACAAGCACAAAATGAAAGCTGACTTCCTTGCCTATTTTCGTGAAAAAGCAAAACTGAAGTATCACAAATGGGACTGCGTTTACCAGCATTTTGAAAAGTTTGTAAACGGCTATTGCACTTTCGGCGATGTAACGGTGGAGCTTTGCCAGAAGTTTAGGCAGTATCTACTGAACTGTAAACAGATCCGTCATCCTAATATCAGTGTTTCGAGGAATTCGGCAGCTGGCTATTTTTCGACTTTCCGTGCATTACTGAAAATAGCTTATCAAGAGAAAATGCTACGTGAAAATCTGAATGACTTCATAGACAAGATTGAATGGAAAGAAGTCAAAAAGCAGTATCTCACATTAGCAGAAGTTAAGAAACTGGCGGCTACACCATGCAAGATTCCTGTACTGAAACAAGCTTCATTATTCTCCTGTATGACCGGTCTTCGTATCAGCGATATTTTACAGCTTACATGGGATAATATTGAAGTCGGTCCTGACAATGGTTATTACATCAGAATTTGTACGGAAAAGACAGAAACTGAAGCCACTCTCCCCATTAGTAACGAAGCATTGGAACTATGTGGTATCCCTGGTTCAGGCCGCGTATTCAAAGGACTGACCAGAGCTATGACGAATCAGCCTCTCAAGCAATGGATTTCGGAAGCCGGAATCAAAAAACACATAACCTTCCACTGTTTCCGTCATTCGTACGCCGTCATACAAATCTCTTTAGGCACAGATATTTATACAGTATCGAAAATGCTTACTCACAAAAATGTTTCGACCACACAGATTTATGCTG